>JBEKKG010000042.1:0-16828 GCA_050010835.1 Planctomycetota bacterium | reverse complement strand
TTACGACGAGACCTCGATCAAGAGGGCGAAGGAAGCTCTCGACATCGCGGAAAAGTCCTACGAACGCGGCGCCACAAGTCTGCTGGAGGTTCTGGACGCGCGCCGCACCTACCGCCAGACGCTCGTGGCCCGCGACCAGGCGCGCTTCAATTTCCTGCAGAGCATCCTGCAACTCGAACAAGCCACCGGCGCCAAGCTCCCGAGATAAAGTGCAGGTTAGCAGTCGCGTATGCCGTCCCCACGATTCCAGCCTTCGCTGAACCGCACCGCCATCCCGTTCCTTTCCATGGCGGCGACGAAGGACGAGCACTTCTCCAGGCGAATCCGGCTGCCGAACCACTCAATGGTGGCGTCACGTGGTTGCGCGTGACGCGCGACACCGGCAAGCAGCGGCTGGCTGCCGCGCTGATAGGCAAACAACGCCCAATCGTGCGGCGGGTTGGCACAACCGCTCACCACGGCTTCCGGCAATCCGGCGAAATGCGGCAGCTCCGCGGCGAAGTACGTCACCCCGCCGCGCCGGACAGCGACGGGTTTCCCGCGCGTCGTCGCCACGACCTCCGTGCCAGGCCGCGGCCGGAGAACGTAGCCTTTGAAGTGCCCGGGATAGCTGGCGCGCTCATTGCTGCGGTAGCGCGGTTCGACGGCCGTCGGCGCCAGCCGCCACGCCCGCCGGTTCCAGTGCAACACCGCGCCCTCCTTCATTTGCAGCTCCGTGCTCCGTTCCACCGGGCGTATCCCGCAAAGCCGTGCGAACGCGGCCGCTTGCGGGCTGCCGGAGGCGTCGTCGTCGGCGGGCGGCCCGAAGATCAACACTTCCGTTCCCGCGGCGGCGAGTTCCCCCAGCCGCGCCAGCGCGCCCGGCGGCAGCAGGTCCGGCCAAGGCACGATCACGCGCCGCCACCGGCCTGCGCGCCGCGGCACATCCGCGTCCACGAACTGGAACTGGACTTGCGCATAGGTCAGCGCTTTCCCCAAGAGCAGCAGATTGCGGCGCTGAATGTGCAGATAGTTCCCGGGGAAGGCAGCCAGCGCGCGCCAGTTGTAGAGCACGGCGGTGTCGGCGGCAGGCTGCGCCCCTTCCAGCGCGGCGAAAAGCCGGCGGTGAGCCGCCAGGTGTTGCGCCAGTGTCGCCCACAGCGGATGGTGCGGATAGCCGGGGCCGAACTGCCCGGAACTGTGATAGGTGTGGCCGATCCAGCCGACTTGCATCGCGCCCATCAGCCGCAGGTAGTAGGCATGATGTTCCTCTTGCGGCACAAAGCCCCAACTGTTGTTCCACGCCGGGCCGCCGTTCGCCGCCGCCATTGAGCGCGCCAGGTGCAGCATCGTGAGCATGGAATCTTCGCGTTCAAAGACGCTGTCGGTAAAGCCGCCCGAGGTGTGGCGGTTATGGCGGAAGTAGTCGCAGCAGCCGATGTAGAAGTCGTCGCTGGTCTCTTCGTGCATGGTGCGGTGAATGCCCAGGAACACGCGCGTCTTCTGCCCCAGCTTCCGGTGCGCCTGTTGTGCGAAGTCTTTTTCCAAATCGGCCAGCGCCTGTTCGAGGAGCTCCGCGTAGTGCAGCCGTGTGAGCGCGGAACGGCCGTCGCTCTGGTCCAGCCACAAGTCCGCCAGACGGTCCCGCAAGTCATAGCCGAAGCGGCGCTGGAACAGCCGGTAGAGTCTGTCGCTGATGGCCCGCCCGTCTTCGCGCCAGAATGCAAATCCGAAGTGCGGCTCGTCCCACGCGTACCCGGCCACGCGCAGGCCGTCGAAGGTGCTGAGCCAGCGCCGCACATACTCCCGCAGCCGGGGCTGGCTGAGGTCCACGCTGCCGTACTCGAACCGCCGCCGCATCACAGCCAGCACCTCGCCGCTCTGCACGCCTCGCAGGCGGTACGTCAGCCGCGCCACGGCGCGCGCCTTCACTTCGGTCATGGCACAGCCGCCGCCGTCCGTCACCGCCTGCACCAGCTCCGTTTGCCGCGTCACGTCGCGGACGCGGGCGCCTTCAAGCAGCCAGCAACGCTCCAGGGACCGGTGCAGAATCTCATCGGAGAAGCGCAGCGTGAAACACCCCTGCCGCACCGGCAGCCGCTGCGGCACCAGGGAGTCGCTGAACACCTCCGGCGCTTCCGCCCTGATCGCTTCGCCCAAGCGGTTGTACGAGGCATCCACGACCACGCTCAACCCCCGCGCGCGGGCCCGCCGGCAGAAGACCTGCACCGCCTTGCGGAAACGCGGGGTCGTGCAGCCTGAGCGCACGTTGCGGTACTCCAGGTACACGCTGTCGAACCCGTGCGCGGCCACGTCCGCCAGGCCGCGGTCCAGCAACCGCGGATTGTCCAGTTCCGCCTCAGCCAGGCTGTAGAAGATGAGTTGTCTCATGGGTGGCGATCCTTTTGTTTTGCCCCGCTCCTTGCGGGCGGGGCAGGGGGCGACTTTTGTTTTCCCCCTCCCCTTGCGGGAGAGGTAGGGGGAGGGGATCCGCCGAGCCTACGCTCAACCGGCAAAGTCGTCAAACGTCTGGGAGCGCCGGCGTCCCGCCGGCCTATGCCCGGTGAGGTAATGGCGCGCCGACGAAAGCCGGCGGGACGCCGGCGCTCCCAGGCACTTGCCGGCGCGCGAAACCCGGAGCGCACTGGCAAAGCGGGCTGGGCTGGGTTACAATGCGGCGCGGTTGAAGTGCGGTCAGGACTTTCAAGCGGGAGCGAACATGCAACTAGAGTGGTTTCGTCGCCATAAGAGCTTCGTCTATTACTTGCTGCTGCCAGTGGTGGTCCTGGGCATGGGCATGTTTGGCGCCACCAGCGCGATAAGCAGTTGGCGCTCGTCGCGTGGCCCGGCCATCCAGTACAGAAGGAAACTCGGGGGCAGCCTCCACTACCTCGGGCCGGCCGAAGTGATGGCTTTGCGCTATGTCCTGACGCAGTACTCGCGGCAGACCTACAGCACTGATGGCGCAGCACTCCATGAAGTGGCCTGGAATGTCGCGGCCCAAAATGGGTTTGAGCTGGGTGAGCAAGAGACACGGGACCACTTGATCGCGGAGATCCAGAACCGCACGGAGCAGCAGAACGCTACGGACAACCTTTACAGGAAGCTGCTCAGTTCCTTACAGTTGACCGCCGCGCAGTTCGAGGATGTGACACGGGAAACGAACCTCTACGGCAAGCTGCTCAGGTATCTGCACGAGACCTGCAAGGTGGACGACCAGGAACTCTTCGTGGCCTACAGCGAGGAAAAGGAAGTCGTGCGCCTGCGCTTCAAGGAGTTCAAGACCGAGGAGTTGCTCGACAAAGGCCAGGAGCCGTCCCAGGATGCGGTCAGGAAGTGCTACAACGAGTATGTGGATCTGTGGACCCTGATAGAGAGGATCCAGAACGGGAAGGGGACAAGAGAGACTGTCGAGAGGGCCAAGAGGGCCAGGGACACCTTCCGCCACACGTACAAAACCAATATAGGCGAATTCACGGACCTGCTGATTGCCAAGCCCAGAATCTCAGCGGACATGGTCTTCCTGGATCAGGAGAAGCTCGCGGCGGGCGACAACAAACCCGAAGACAGCACGCTGAAACAGCTCTATGAGCAGAACAAGAACGACTGGAAAATCGTGCCCAAGGCCGGCGAACCGGCGCCTCAGCCGGGCGAGGAAAAATACAAGCCGTTCGATGAGGTGAAGGCGGAGGTCGAGGCCAAATGGAAAGAGCAAGAGCTTAAGACCTTCTATCAGGCCCACAAGGTTGATTGGAAAATACCGGCCAAGCCGGGGGAACCCCCACCCAAGGCCGGCGAGGAGAAGTACAAGACGTTTGAGGAAGTCAAGGCGGAGGTCGAGACCAAGTGGAAGGAGAAGGGGCTCAGGGACTGGTATGAGGTCCACAAGGCTGACTGGAAAATACCGCTCAAGCCGGGGGAGCCCCCACCCAAGCCCGGCGAGGAGAAATACAAGCCATTTGAGGAAGTCAAGGCGGAAGTCGCGAAAAAATATATTCCGGACCGTGCCATGCGGCGTATGGACAGGCTACAGCGAGAAGAGGCCGACGCCGAGGTGGCTTACGAGAGAGAACAGGAGGCCAGGCCGGAGCCGCAGCGCAAACCGTGGGACATGGCCGACTGGGCGAAGAAGCAAGACCTGGTGTACTGGGTCACGGATGAGCTTTCGGAAGCGCAATACAAGGCCGGTAAGAAGGTGATTAAAGCGCCTGACGCCGGTTGGGGGGAGGCCCTTTTCTCGCTGTACAAGGACCCAATGGATTTCAGCCGCATCACCGGCCAGGGGGCGCAGAAATTCATAGAGGACCAGAGGAAGAGGCAGATCGAGAACCGCAAGAAGTTCTTCACTCCCCAGTTCACTGACCCGGGCGCCAAGGAACAAGGCGTGGTCATGGCCAAGAAAAAGAAATACCTCCCTGAGGAACCCAAGACCTTCGATGCCGTTTCCGCGGCGCTGGCCAAGCGGCTGCGCGCCTGGGATGCCGTCGAAAAGGTGCGCGCGGAGTGGGCTGAAGGCAAGGTCCCGCCGCTGGACAGCCTGGATGAGGTCCGCGGGGACAGGGAGTCCAACAAGGTGGCCAAGCAGCCGCTGGTCCAGGTCTTCTTGTCCTCCCCCAAGCCTGTCGGCGAAGTGCTGGACGTGGCCGTGGCGCCGCCCGACGAGAACGCTCCCCCGGACCCCGCGGCGAGCCAGCGTTTCTATGTGGGGTTCGCCGTGGACCGCGAACTGCCTAATTGGGACGCCTTCCAGCACGACATGGAATGGCAGCGCAAACCGCAGCGCGAAGAGTTGGAACAGTCGCACGCCGCCTCCAGAAATCAAGCGTTGCGCAGGCAGTTGGACGATATGGGCAAGAAGATCGGTGACATGGACGATCCGCCCCTGTTCGAATCGTACCGTCGCGGCGGGCCCGTTCCCGACGACGACTAAGGGGGGGCTCAACACAGAGGACACAGAGGAACACAGAGAAAAAACAATGGAAACAACAGCCAATCTTTTCCTGCGAATCCCCTCTGCGTTCCTCTGTGTTTAATAAAGGTGTGTACGTGCCGGACTGCTACCGCCAAATCTTCTTGACCCTCGGTGACGCGGCCTTGCTTGTGGACGCCGCGGGCGCAATCCTGGAGGCCAATCCCGCGGCGGCCTGGCTGTTCGGCCATCCCGCGCCGGAGCTGCCTGGCCATAGCGTGCGGGAGTTCCTCGCGCCGGAAAGCCTGGAACATTTCGACATGCAGTGGCAGAAGTTGAAGTCAGCCGAACGGTTCCAGTTTCACACGAAGTGCCTGGGCATCAACCAAGCCGCCGCCGGAATTCGGATTGACGTATCCAGGTTGCGGTCCGACGAGCACCCGAAGAAAGCAGAGGAGTTGTTCCTGCTCTTGGCCCGCGAAGCAGCTACCCCGGAGGATGAACTGGAGCGGGAGGCGCAATTGCAGCGGCTCAGCGCCGGGCGCGGCCTGGCCGGCCTGGCCACGGCCTCTTTCTTCATCTCGGCAAGCGGGGACATAAAACCCTATCCGCCGCGGCAGGAGTCCGATAAGCCCGGGCCGCTGGACTGGGCCGCCGCAGTGCTCACGGGGCCGCGCGCCCGGGCCGCCCTGGTGCGCGCCTGGGCCGGCGAGGAAGCCGTGCTGGCCCCCGCCTGGTATTCGCCGTCTGAGGCCATCACCGCTCTGGGGGCCGGAAGCGTCAGCGGCGCGGCACTGGAACAACAGCGCTGGTTGTCCATTACGTTCCTGCCGCTGCGCCGGCACGGCACGGCTGTCACGGAGGTGTGCGCGCGCGTCCTTGACGAGACGGACAGGCGCTTGCGGCGCGCAGAGCAGTGTTGGCACGACCAGCAGCGCCACAGAGACTTGCTCGCCGAAGCCCTGTATCACGACCTGAACAACAAGCTCAGCGTTATCCTGGCCCAGGCCTCCGGTCTGAAGCTGGCCACGCCGCCGGAGCAACTGCCCGCGTCCGGGCTGGGCGCCATCATGGACGCGGCCCAGGAGGCTGCGGGCCTGTTGCGCGCCGCCGCCAGCCCTCATGCGCGCCCGGCCAAGCTGCTGCAGGCCGTGGTGGACTTGAATGCGGTCGTGCGGGACTGCGCTGCCTTGCTGGCCCATCTCAACAAGGGCCGCTGCGCCTTGGCCCTGGAACTCGGGCCGGATGTCCCCGCTGTGGTGGGAGAGGAAGACTTGCTGCGGACCCTGGTCCTGGCGCTGGGCCGCCATGTGCAGGGCCTGGCGCCGCCAGGGGGCCGGATGAGCTTGAAGACTCTCCGGCAACCCCCGGCCATGGCAGGCTTGCCGGCGTCGGCGGAGCTGCACATCGGCACAACCCTGGCCGGCGGGGACGCCGGCGCTCCCAGGACAACGCACACCGGCGGGCGCGCGGGGCTGCTGGATGACACGGCCCTCAGCAGCGACGTGGCCCTGGCGCGCGCCATCGTGCGCGCTCATCGCGGACGCTGCGACAACACCAGTTCCGGCGCCCAAGGCACTTTCTGGACGGTTACGTTGCCGGGAAGTGCCGAACCGGGAAACGCACCGCCTGCGCTGGGCCTGGCCGGCGGGGACGCCGGCGCTCCCACCGCGCGCAAAACACCGCCGGCCGTGGGAGCGCCGGCGTCCCCGCCGGCCAGGCAGGAGGACGCTCCGCCTGGGCGCTCCGCGCCGTGCAAGATTCTGCTGGCGGACGACGAGGAGAATTTCCGCACGTTCATGGCCTGGACGTTGCGAGGGCGCGGTTACGAAATCGTAGCCGCCCGGGACGGCCAGGAGGCGTTTGAGCGTTTCCAAGAGGCGCCGGAGTCTTTCAGCCTGGCGATCCTGGACGCCTACATGCCGCGCATGGGCGGATTGGAAGCCTACCTGCGCATGCAGATGCTGCGCCCGGACCTGCCCGTCTTGTTCGCCAGCGGCTTCACGCGCGAGGCCTCCGTGGACGTGCTCGTGGCAGGCTGCCCCGGCCCCGCCTCGGTGTTATTGAAGCCGTTCAGCGAGAGCGACCTGCTCGAGGCGGTGCGCAAGGCGCTGACGCCGGTCTGACAGTTTTGGGTTTTGGATCGAAGGATGGGAAGAATGGAAAGAATGGGAAGGATGGGAGGACTCCTCATCATCTCCTTCCCATTCTTCCCATTCTTCCCATTCTTCCCATTCTTCCCATTCTTCCCATTCTCTGGACCGCAGAGCATAAGGAAAGGCCTCTCATGTACCGGAAACTCCAGGATGTGACACTCAAGAGCGGTGAGCGCATGGAACTCGGCGTGCTGCTCGGGCCTGAGCAAGGCAAGCTGGCGCGGGAGGTCCGCGACTTGCTGGCGCACAAAGGCCGCATCTGGCAGTGGCAGATCAACCAGAGCCTGGACAAGCAGTTCCAAGACGCGCAAAGCCGTTTCTACATCGCTTTGCGCGATGGCAAGCCTCTCGCCAACGTGATGACCGTCGAGGCCTTCGGCCTGGGCATCTTCGGGCACGTGTTCACGCGCCCGGAGGAGCGGCGCAAGGGCCTCGCGGACAAGATCATCGGCAGCCTGATGGCCGATTTCCGCGCGCGCGGCGGCAAGGCGCTCTATCTGGGCACCGGCTTCGATTCTACCGCTTACCACATCTACGCGCGCCACGGGTTCAAGAGCATTGAGCCGCAGAGCGGGCGCATGGCCTGGTTCGCCCAGTCGCGGAAAACGCTCGAAGCCGAGGTCTTCGCCCCGGCCCCCGTGCGGCGCGAGACGCTCAGCTTTGAACACTGGCCCACGCTGCCGGCCCTGACGATGGTGCGCCATCCGGCGCACCTGCGTGTGGCGACGATGGAGATTTTCGGTCCGGCCTCGACTGAAGGCGGCGCGCTCCCGTTGCTCATGGCCATGAACAAAGAGACGGACTGCTCGAAATGGGAGGGAGGCCGCGCGCAAGTGGCAGTCTCGGAGAAATCCGGCGCGCCCGTGGCTATCGCCTGCGCCATGCCGGAGCATGTTTTCTGGAAGCAGGTGGACGTGCTGGACGTCTTCTGCGCGCCGGGTTTCGAGGGCGAGCTCCAGCCGCTGGCCGAGCGGTTGCAGCTTTCCGCCGGGCGCGCGGCTATCTGCTATGCCGACTCTCTCTGGCCGGCCCGGCAGGAGGTATTGCGCGCCCTGGGCTTTCGCCAGGCCGCGGTGCTGCCGCGCTTCTTCCTGGTGCGGGAAAACCCGCATGACGTGGAGCTATGGATACGTTGAAGCCTGGCCTGGCGCTGAAGATCACGCTGCCGTTCGTGGCGCTGTTCGCGGTGCTGTTGCTGGCCTTGGGCGTGGTGCTGGCGCGGCAAATCCTGGGGGAGGTGGAAGCGCGGGTGGAGGACGAGCAGCGCTTTGCGCTGGAGGTGGCCACCTGGCCCGGATTCGACCTCGGTGAGGAAACGCTGCGCCAGGTCCGCGACCGTGCCGCCCGCCCCGCACAAGACGGCGCCGCGCGCGGACACGGCGAGTTCGTGGTGCTGGAGGAGGGCGGCGGGATACTGAGCACCATTGTGCGCGACGACCATGCGGCGTGGCCCGTGGTCGAGGCGCTCGCCGCCGCCGCCAGGGCCGGCGGGGACGCCGGCGCTCCCAGGGCCGGGCAACTCCAGCCCGCCGGCGAGCAGATTCAGCGTTCCACCGTGCGCCTGAACCACCAGGATTGGCTGGTGCTCTACAAGGCCCCGGCGGCGCGCGGCCCCGGGGCCGCCTTGCGGCGGTTCTACCTGCTCTATCCGTTTGCGGAGATCGAGAATGCGCAGCAGCGCGCACTGCGGCGGATTGTGGGTTTGGGCGGTGTGGGCCTGGCCTTGGCGGCGGCGTTGGGGCTGCTGGTCGCCCACTGGATCTCCAGCCCGGTACGGCGGCTGGCCGCCGCGGCAAGACGCATTAGCAGCGGCGGATTGGGCGAGCCCCTCGAACTGCCGCCGCCGCCCCCGCAGGGACAAGGCGGCGATGAGATCGCCGAGTTGACGCGGGCCTTTCGGACTATGGTTGAGACCTTGCGCCACTCGCAGGAGGAACTGCTGAAAGCCGAGCGCCTCGCGGCCACCGGCAAGCTGGCCGCGACGGTGGCGCACGAAATCCGCAACCCGCTGACCAGCCTGCGCATGACCGTCGAGATGCTGCAAGAGCGCGGGGGCGGCTCAGACCCCCAGACTCGGGAAGCGTACGCGGTGCTGCTGGGCGAGATCAACCGCATGGCCCTGGCTGTGGAGGAGTTGCTGACCCTGGCCAGCCCGCGCCAGCCGCGGCGCGTCCCCACCGACTTGAACAAGCTGGCCGCGGAGGCGCTGAAGTTCCTGGAGCGGCAACTGCAGCACGCTCACATCCAAAGCCGCCTGGAAGCGGATGCGGCGCTCCCGCCCGATCTGCCGCTCGACCCCCAGAAGATCCGCCAGCTTCTGGTCAACCTGATCCTGAACGCTCTCCAGGCTATGGTGCGCGACGGCACGGTGACGGTGCGCACGCGCTGGGACAGCGGCCGCCGCCAGGCGCTCCTGGCGGTCAGTGACACCGGACCGGGCGTGGCTGAGGAGGTCCGCGAGAAGCTCTTCGAGTTGTTCGTGAGCACCAAGGGCGGCGGGGGCCTGGGGTTGGCGATTGCCAAACAGGTGGCCGAAGAACACGGCGGGAGCATCTCATTCGAGAGTTCAAAACAGGGAGCGACGTTCACGGCGGTGCTGGGAGCGGAGGCCGGTGGCAGTGGAACAGGCTGTTAGCCTGTGCCATATTGACGGGGGCCTGGTGGAGGTTGCTGTTCTGATGAACAGGGAAGGGAAAACATTGGTGCGCGTCCCCAGAACTTCCCTCATAACATCATATCAATATGGCACTTGCCGAAATATGACAGGCTCGACAGAGCCCATACACCCCATGTTCGTTCCCCTTCGCCTGGGGTAAGAACTGGGGATTGCAACCGCGCGCAGTATACATTTGCTGCCATGCGCTCGCCCGTGGGCCGGCTTTTCCTTTTGACTTTGGCCTTTGGCCTTCTTACTTTCTGCTGTGGTGCGGGCTTCCAGCCTGCTCGTTTCCGGAGGTACCCCTGATGGCCCGCAGAGATCCCCGCCTCGCTTCCTTCCTTGCCTTCGCGCTGGCAGCTTCGAGCTGGCTGCTCGTGGGAGCCGCCGAAGCGCCGGCTTTGCCCAAGGATATTGCGCCGCTTTCGCCTGACTTGGCGAAGAAGATCGAACAACTCAAACAGGCCGCCGAGAACTACCGCGGCCTGCCGTACAAGCAGCCTGTGGCCTGCGGATCTCTGGAGCGGGAAACCCTCAGGAAGAAGATGCTGGAGGCTGTCCAGGAGGAGCTCCCGTCGGAAAAGATGGCTGCGCTTGAAGCCGGCCTGAAAGCCTTCGGCTTCATTCCGCGCGAGATGGTGCTGGCCAAGTACCTGCCCGAGTTGCTCACCAGCCAGGTCGGCGGCTTCTATGACCCCAAGCGCAAGTATCTGGTTATCCTGCAGGATTCCAAGGGTGGTCCGGGCAAGGCCGCCGAGGACCAAATGCTGCCGGGCTTGACCGCCAAGGTCGAGGAGATCGCCCTGGTCCACGAACTGACCCACGCCATCCAGGACCAGCACTTCGACCTGGAGAAGTTTGAGATTACCGAACCGCTTTCGGACGAGGGCGCCGCGCGCACGGCCCTGATTGAAGGCGACGCCACACTGGCGATGTACGACTTCGGCACCGGCATGCGCCTCGAAAACTTTCCGGGTATGGACAAGATCATGGGCCAGTTCTTCAAAGACCCCAAGCAGCTCACGGCCATGATGCCGGACATGCCGGGCAGCAAAGAGCTGGCCGATGCGCCCGCCTGGTTCCGCGACAACCTGCTTTTCAGCTACCTGGAGGGCTTCTCTTTCTGCGTCGCCGTCCGCAAGGCCGGCGGCCAGAAGCTGCTGGACTACGCCTTCAGCAAAGATCCCCCGCGCTCCACCGAACAGATCATCCATCCTGAGAAGTGGCTCGCCAAGCGCGACGACCCCGTAGTCATCACCTGGCCGGACCTCACGCAGGACCTGCCTGCGCACAAGAAGCTCTGCGAAGGCCAGCTCGGCGAGTTGAACATCAAGGTCCTGCTGCGTGAGAATCTCAAGAACGGGGAAAAGGCCGCCGCCGCCGGCTGGGGCGGCGACCGCTTTGCCGTCTACGGCAAAGACCAGAACACGGTGCTCCTCTGGATCACCGAGTGGGACAGCACCCAGGCCGCCAAGGAATTCAAGGAAGCTGCGGCGGCGCTGGGCCCGGATTGGAGCATTGCCGCGCCCGCCCCTTCCCGCGTGGTGCTCATTCGCGGCCAGCTCGATGCGGCGCCCCTGGCCGCGGTCCACGCCAAGCTGGCCGCCGCCAAGGCCCAGGTGCCTGCCAACAAGAACATTGACTTCGCCGCGCTGGGCATCACGCCCGCGGGGAAGGGTGAAGGCGGCGGTCTGTTGGGAGCACTGGAAGGAGTGCTCGAAGGCAAAGAAGAACTCGACTTCGCCAAACTGCTCAACGACCCGGAAATCCAAAAAGCCGCCGCGAAGATGTTGCAGCAGGTGGACCAGGACAATCCCGGCGGCTTGGACCTCGGCAAGGCCGCTGCCGATCCCCAGAAGCTGATGGAGACCCTCCTGACGAAGAAACAGCCGCCGGGCAAGCTGAGCGCCGACGGCCGTACCTACACCAATGAGAAGCTCGGCCTCAAAGTGGGCCTGCCGCCCTCGCTGAAGGATTGGAAGATGGAGGCCCAGTCCGCCGGGCCTGTGGCGGTGCTCATCACCAGCCCGCAGAGCGCCGTCCAGGTGAGCGTCGCCTTGCAGCCCATGCCCTTTACGCTGCCCATTGAGAGCATGGGTCCGATGCTCGAAATGGGGCAGCAGATGGCCCTGAAGAACTACAAGAAGCTCAGCGGCGCCGTCATCCAGACCTCCGGCCATAAAGGCTTCGAGTTGCAGTGCGAAGGCGACATCGAGGGCCAACGCGAGCGCTCCACCATGCGCTTCTACTCGGCCAATGGCGCGCTCCTCGTCCTTTCAGCAATGGCCCAGCCCGAGGACTGGGACAGGAATGAAAAGGCCATCGGCGAGGCCCTCGGCAGCTTCTCCTTCATCGAGGCGCAGCCGGAGCCTGCCAAGGAGAAATAGGCATTAGGTTTTTCGGTCATACATGATTACCATCATTCCCATACCTCCCATGCGGAGCACGACCTGCATGTTTGTTGTCGCGGGCAATACCCGCTGAGCAATTACACAGAGAGCAAGCAGGAGGCGAAAATACGAGACCGCGCGCCGTAACCCAAAGCCCAACCCAGCGCAACGAACGCTACCATGACCGCGTGGCCAGACGCTATGACGACATCTACAAGGGCCGGCGCTGGGAATTGTGGGACGAACTTTCCTGGACGCCGCTGAAGGCGTGGCTGCCGTCCGATCTGCGCGCGCCCATCGTGGACGTGGGTTGCGGCACGGGCAAGTTCGGCCTGCGTCTGGCCAAGTCAGGCTACACCGTCACGCTCACGGACCTCTCGCAGGCCATGCTGGAATGCGCCCGGCGCAAGGCCGCCGAGATGGGCCTGGAGGCGCGCGTCAGTTTTCTCAAGGCGGACATCCTGGACCTTGCGGCGCTGCCGCGCGAACACTTCGCGCTGGCCATTGCGCAGGGCGACGTGCTCTCCTTCGCTGCCGAGCCGCACCGGGCCCTCAGGGAAGTCCGCGAAATCCTGCGCCCGCAGGGCCTGCTGGTTGCCTCGCTCGACCAGACTCTCGCGGCCATTGACCATTACGCCGAGAAAGGCGACCTCGCCGGCTTGGAGACGCTGCTGCAACGCGGCGAGATGGAGTGGCTCACCCTCGATGCCGCCGAGCGTTTTCCCATTCACACTTTCACGGCCGAGGGCCTGCGCGCGCTGTTTTCAAAGGCCGGTTTTGAAGTGCTCGACCTCTTCGGCAAGACGGTCCTGCCTTTGAAGAAACTGGAAGCGCTTCTTGGAGACGAGACCTCCGCGCCACGGCTCATGGCCTTGGAGAAGAAGCTTTGCCGCCTCCCCTCCGCCTTGGGCCGCGCCAGCCACCTTCAGATCACGGCGCGGAAAAGCAGCCAAGGTGCGTGATGGAAGATCCCAACTCCTCGACCGCTACCGGCCTTGCCGCCCTCTATGCCCGCCTGCGCGGCAGCTTGGCGGCCCGGGAGATGCTCTGGGTTCTGGCGGCCCAGGGACTGGCCACGCTCATCGCGCTCGGCGCGGACGTCCTGCTCTTCCGCAGGCTGCTGCTCAGGGAACGAGGCATGTTGACCGCCACGCTGGGTCTGCGCAACGTGCTGCTCTACGTTGCCGACATGGGCCTGGCGCTGACCACGGTGCGGGTCGGCGCGGAGTACTTCGGCAAAGGCCAACTTGCCGCGGCCAACGCCATCTTCCGCCGCGCGCTGGCGACGCGCCTGGCGCTGGCGCTGCTGGTTCTGGGCCTGGCCTGCGCGCTGGCGCCGGCGTTGTGCCGCTTCCCACTGGCAGCAGGGGACAGGCCGGGACTGGTGACGGCCGCGGCACTTGCGCTGCTGGGGCTGACTGCCACTTCGTGGGGCGTGGATGTTTCGCAGGCCACCCGCTCTTTCGGCCGCTACTTCGCGCACCAGGTGGTTGAGGCGAGTCTCAAGGCGGGCGCGGTGGCCCTGGTGATTGTCGCCCTCACACGTTCCTTGAGCGGCGGCGATGTGGCGGGAGCATCGGCCGAAGTGCTGCTGCTCGTGATGGCGGCCGCGGCGCTTGCGGCTGGTCTGGCCAGCGTCCTGATCCAGCGCAGCGCCTTGGCCAAGCCGAAGGAGTTGGACGCGGCTGCGGAAAAGGAAGTCCATTCTCAACTCCGCAGTTTCAACCGTTACGCAGTGGCGATTGCGCTGCTATATACGGTCAGCGGGTGCGTCGAAGTCTTCCTGGTGCAGTTGCAGTGCGGCCCGGAGGAGACCGCCATTTTTTCCGGGGCGCAACGCCTGGCGCTGGTGTTGCTGCTCCTGGGCGGCGTCCTGAACACGGTGCTCCTGCCGCGCGTGGCGGTGCTCGACACCCCGGCGGCTTGCGCGGCTTATGTCCGCAAGACACTGTTCGTGGGCATCCCTCTGGCGATTGTGGCGGCGGGGGTCCTGGCAGCTTCGGCGGGTGTCATCGTGCCGCTGTTGTGGAGCGGACGTTACGGGGCCTCCATCACGCCCTTGCGCTGGCTGTGTCCGGCCTACGCATTTTCCATCGTGCTTGCGCCGTTGAATCTGGTATTCTACCCTTTGCGCGGGGAGCGCACACTGCTGGTCTTGCAGGCCCTGGGCGTGGCGCTGGCCGTGGCCTTAGGCGCGTACCTGATTCCCCGCTACGGCGCTGTCGGTGCAGCCTGGTCCTCGCTGGGCGCCAGAGCGCTGCTGGCCCTGTTGAGCGGCGCCGCGCTGTATAGGGCGCTGCATTCCCCCGCCCCTTGCGGGAGGGGGTAGGGGGAGGGAGCACCTCAATGAACGTCGTAATCGCAGGACCATTCGGCCACGGCACGCTGTCCGATGAGGCTGTGCTGGCGGGCCTGCTGCGGCACCTGCAGGCGCGCAAGCACACGGCAGTGGTGCTGTCGGCGGACCCGCCGCATACGGAAGAGATCCACGGCGTGAGCGCGGTGCAGGCCGCTGCGCCGGGGAGTTTGCTCTCGGCCAAGGAGTTCTGGAACGCGCTGGGCAAGGCGCACTTGCTGGTACTGGCCAGCGGCGGCGTCGTCAGTGCCGCCGGACAGCCCCCGGCGCGCTCCTGGCTGGCGGTACTGGAGCACGCCCAAGTCGCCGGTTTGCAGACCGCCGTGGTGGGCGTCGGAGCAGTGCAGATAGACGACCCGAAGGAACGCGCGCGGGTCCGCAGGCTGCTCCACTTCTTTGCCGGCGGCTTGTCCGCCAGAGACGAGGGTTCCAAACAGGCGCTGATGAGTTACGGCTTGGGCGCCTGCAATATCTCCGCCTGCGGCGACCCGGCGCTGGCGCTCGGCAGCGCAGTTGGACTTAAGCCTGAGCCGTCCCGGATCGGCATTGTGCTGGCACAAAGCCTGCCGTCCCGCTCCGGCTTCGGCGTGGAACAGAACGCTGCAGCTCCCAGCCCGGCGGCTGCGCTGCAAGGCCTGCTCGCGGGAATCCTCTCCCCCTCCCCGCTCCCGAACGGGGAGACGGAAAAGTGGGCGGTAACACTCTTTCACGATGCTACTGCGCCGGCCCGCGCCCTGGCGCACGCGCTGACCAGCGGACCTGCGGGCGAGCGCCTCACGACGCTGGCGGCGGACTGCGCGCCGGCGGAGATTCAAGCGCGGATGGCTGAGTGCAGTGCGATTTTCAGCCTCAGTTTGCACGGCTTGATTCTGGCTGCGGGCGCGGGCGTCCCGGTGGCGGGTTGCGCCGGCGAACCTGGGGCCGCGGCCTTCCTGAGTGCGCTGGGGTTGGGCCGCTTCGCGCTGCCGGTCCACGACGGCGCATTCGCCGCCGCGGATGCCGTGACGGCGTTGCGCGAGTTGCTGGCCCGGGCCGCGGAACTGCGTCTATCAATCGCCGCCAAGCTGGCCGGCCTGCGGAAAAAAGAGGCCCAGAATGAGCGGATGATGGGCCTGCTGGTGCCCCGCCGCGTGGCCCGTGCGCGCGGGAAGCGCATCTCCTTCCAGGGTGATGAAGAGGACCAGGACGGCAACAGGCATTAGGCATTAGCCCGCATTATTCACCGCAGAGACACAGAGAACGCAGAGAACAGCAGGGAGAATGGACAGAATGATCCTCGAAACTCTTTCTTCGCTCTGCGTCCTCTGCGCCTCTGCGGTTAATTTTCCGGGTTAGGCATTAGGCTTTGGCTCCTCACCGTGCGTCCCCAGAGCCTCAGGCCTCATAGGAAGGCGGCCCGCCAATAACAACACTGGGCTTTGGCGGGCCGCGTGGAGAGAGGAGGACCTTAAGCGGCCCTCCTCGGTGGAGGCTCGTTGGGTCAGGGCAAGCTGGCCGGCGAGTTGGCGCTCATAACTTCGGTTTCGGCAGCGCGGTTTGCGGCGCTGCCGTCCGCGGCTGGTCCAGCCAGGCGGGGACTGACGGCAGTTTCCGGCTGTTTTGGGCTTGCCGGTTTGTCGCTTTTGGGTTCCGGGGCATGATGTTCTGCAACTTGAACGTCTGTCGCCGCTGGTTCGGCTGCGGCATGGCCCGAGGCCTGTTTTACCTTGAGAACCTGGCCGGCGCGCAGGCGGGCGGGGTCACTGAGCTGCTCGCGGTTCCACTCGAAGAGCTCGCGCCACTTGCGGCCATCATTGAAAAGCTTGCGCGCGATGCGTTCCAGGGTATCGCCGCTCTGGACCACGTATTCGCTGCCGCCTTCGGTCTTTACGGCGGGTGCGCCGCCTGCCGTGGTTTCCGCGCTGGTCTTCTTATTGTTGACCGCGGCCTCGGGCGTTTGAGCGGCCAGGGCGGGGATCTTGAGCGTCATGCCGGGGCGCAGCTTGTTCGGGTTGGAGAGCACTTCCTTATTGGCTTCGAGAATGGCTTTGACTCCGCCTTTGCCCGGACAGTGGGTGTTGGCAATGGAGGTCAGAGTATCGCCCGGAACAACCGTGTATTTCTTATCGGTTGTTGGCGGCGCCAGGGTATTGCTCCCGCCATGTGGCGTAACGGGTGTGGCCAGGCGCGCGTCCGGTCCCGGCCGGTTTTCCGGGGACCTGGGCGGCGTGACTGGCATGACCGGCGGCGGCTGAACGTCTATCACCGGCGGGCCGCCCTTGGTTGGCTCGGGGTTCTGGCCCGGAGGAGGAACTGATGGCCAGCCGACTCGATCCCGGCGGGCGCCTCTCGCAACGTCTCACCGAACAACCTCGACATCCGCCGACCGGCGAGGCTTCGCAG
>JBEKKG010000041.1:0-16853 GCA_050010835.1 Planctomycetota bacterium | reverse complement strand
CTTCGTTGGCCAGTGCATCCACTGTCGGCATATGTATCGGGCCGCCAAAGGCGCTTGACTGACCAAATCCCATGTCATCGATCAGCACTATGAGCACATTGGGAGCGCCAACGGGCGCTTTGACCTGGAAGAACGGCGGCGGCTTGACGTTGCGTGCGTCCAGTTTGGGGACGCTGGAAGCCACCAAGTACTTGATCGCATTGACGTTCTCGCCGCTAAGAGCCTTGTCCCTGCGCAACGTTACCGTCACGGACGCTTTGGCCTCTCGCTTCTCCCGAATGAACACTTCCTCATCGGGGATAGCCAGTTTTACCCGTGCTGACTCCACGCCCTCAATCGCCATGATTGTGTGCGCCAAGCTTGCCTCTTGCGCCCGCACAAAGTTGATCTTCTGCACGTATTCAGTCGTCCCAAATGCTTGTTTGTCGAATTTATCAAAGGCGGTGTCCCCGCTATGGGGAATGCCCATAGTGGCCAAGCTGAGCTTCACCGCATCCACACGCGATGCCGGAACATAAATAGCTCCTCGGCTGGCCTCGTAATGGAATGGCACTTTGTCGTCGCGCAGTTTGTCGCTTACAGTGGCGGCTTCTTCTGGCGACAGGCCGGCATGAAGAAGCGCGTAGTCCGTCTGTCCGGCCCAGAATGCCAGCAGGACGAGCAACACCACCATGATGCCGAGGAAGGAAAGCAGCGTCAGCCGCGACCCCGCCCCCATCGAGCTCCAAATTGCCTTGGCCTGAGATGTGAACTGGGAGAACTTCACGTCTTAATCCCCTTCCCCTGTGAAAGCAGTAGGACAGCCTTTCCAGGCTGTCCGGACAGGCTGGAAAGCCTGTCCTACCGGGGCCACTACAGCGCCATCCGGGAGACCTCCTGGTACGCCTCCAGCACTTTGTCACGCACCGACGAGACTAACATCAGGGACATGCGGGCCTGCTCCATTGCCAGCATCACCTGGTGGATGTCTCCGCCTTCACCGGCAAGGAGTTGCTGCACGGATGCATCCGCATTCAACTGGGTGGCGTTAGCCTCGTTTATCTTCTGGCCCAGAACCGCAGCGAACGAGTCCGCAGGCTTCCCAGTGCCGGAGGTTACGGTACCCAAGTCGGGCAATGACTGTGCAGCACGGGTAAGTTCGACACCTGAGATCGGTGTAATCATGTTCAGCCCTTAAGCTTTGTTATGCCTTCCCCAAATCGAGCGCTCTCTGGAAGATCGTGCGTGAAATCTTGATGGCCGCCGAATTCGCTTCGTACGACCTGGAAGCATTGATCAGGTCCACCATCTCCTGTTCAGGGTGGATGTCAGGCATGAGGACATTTCCGTTCGCGTCCGCATCCGGATGCCCAGGCATGTGAACCGGAATAGGAGGCCGTGGGTCAGATGATATTGATGCCACGCGCACCCCTCCCCGCGGGACACCCGGCCCTGGCTGTCCCAAGCTGTTCTGGGCTTCCTCCAGAACCGTCTCGAAGACCACTTGTTGCCGTTGGTAAGGACCGCCCCTGGATGTCCGCGTGCTTTCCGCATTGGCCAAGTTCGAGGCAATGACATCCATGCGCTGACGCTGAGCTTGCAGCGCCGAGACGCTGACGTTCATGCCGGCAAACATCGCACTGACATTGGCCACAGTGTCCTCCTTAATCCATTCAGAGCCATCGCCTTCGCTGGTTACGCTCTCTCCTGCGAGCAGGTTCGCAACTCACGGGCCATTGCGTCGGCACGGCTTGGCCCGGAAGTTTTTGCCACGGGATCATAAGTATGAATCCGGGAATTGGTTCTGGCAACATTGCTAAGTATTAGCTCATAAAGGCTTACCACGTTGCGGTAAATCAACTCTCGTTCCGTTTTTTTAATTCAGTGTTTCACATTCTTATATTTCACTTCCTCTTGGTCTGCTGCAAAACATTATAGGACATAAGGATATGACGACTGGCATGGGCGGAATGCCGTCAAAATCGGGTTACAATCTTGACAGACTCGGGGCCGTGGGTATAATCTTAGTTGGGGCAGTACAAACCAATTGAAATGTGGGGAACGAGGGACAGAATCTCTCTTGCCCTTGTTGGCTTAGGTCGCCGGTGACCGAGTGGTCGGAGTCGGGTAGCAACTCATGCGCGTGCTGATTGCCGACGAAAGTAACGCTTCTCGCAATCTGCTCAGAGCAATTGTGCAGCAAAATGGCTGGTACGCCGATACCGGGGAAACGGGATCACAAGCCCTGGCTTTCGTAGAATCGTCCAGATATGACGTGGTTCTCGTTGACCTGAACCTTCCTGAACTTGATGGTTTCGAGTTGCTTCGCAAGGTGCGCGCGGTAGCGCCGGGCACCAAGGCCGTCCTCATAGGCAGTTCCTTGGGCGTCCGCGAGGCGGTCCAAGCCATGAAACTGGGCGCGAGTTACTGCTTGGTCAAGCCGCTCAGGCCGACAGAGGTCGTTGACGTCCTGAAGAAGATCGCCGCGTCCGCCCCTGCGAGCCCACCACCTTCAGACAGCAATGGGGACATGGTAGCTGTCAGTCCACCGATGCGCCAGACCAAAGCTCTGTTGAGTACTTTGGCCCGGAGCAAGTCAACGACTGTTCTGATCACCGGCGAAACCGGCACAGGCAAAGAGGTTGTGGCACGGCGGCTGCATCGTGTAGGCGAAAGATGTGACAAGCCTTTCGTGGCAGTGAACTGTTCTGCGATCCCGGCTTCCCTCGTCGAAAGCGAACTGTTTGGCCATGAGAGGGGCGCCTTCACCGACGCCCGCGCCACTCGCAAGGGGCATTTCGAAATGGCGGCCGACGGGACCATTTTCCTGGACGAGATTGGCGACCTGTCTCTTGAACTTCAGGGGAAACTGCTGCGGGTCTTGCAGGAACGTACATTCATGCGGGTCGGCGGTTCCGCGGAGATTCCCTTGCTGGCGCGCGTCGTGGCAGCGACGAACTCCGATCTGGTTGCGGCAGTGGAAAGCGGCAGGTTCCGTGAGGACTTGTACTACCGCTTGGCAGTTGTGCCGATCTTCCTGCCTCCTCTGCGGGAGCGCGTGGATGATATCCTGCCCCTGGCGCAGAACTTCATCCGTCATTTCGCCGGGGAGATGGGTTGCGAGCCGCCTGAGTTGACCGACGCACAATGCCAGCAACTGTTGGCACACCCGTGGGCCGGGAATGTCCGCGAGTTGCGCAACGTAATCGAACGCTTCGTGCTGATGGGAGGGCAACTCCAGTTCATCACGCCTCCGCGGAAGACAGGAAGGTTCGCGACATTGCCTGCTTTGGCAGGCCAGGAGCCGGGCTGTGAGGCTGTCAACGAAACCGAGAGGAAGATGATCTACGATCTGTTGTTCCAGAAACTGTTTGGGCCAGAGACGGCACGTAAACAATCAACCGCCTCCAGGTTATGAGCAGACGGAAATTCTTGCCTATGGTTGTGGCGTGGACCTTGCTAAGAACAAGGTTGGCAGACTGTGGGGAGTAACCGCCGTTCCGTGATTTGAAGGGCTGCTGCCTTGCAACGTGACCTTGTCTTGACAGCTATTGGGGTTGTGGCCGCTGGCGCCGTGGTCTTCGGGATAGGTCTGTACGTGGCCGGTTCCATGGGGTCGTCAGCCAAGGAGCAGCCTGAACCCAAGAACGAGACTTCTGGACCTGTCGCCAAGGAACAAGTTCATCCCAAAGAACAGACTCCTGGCAAGACGCACTCCCCTGCCAAAGACAAAGAACAGACTGCCGACCAAACTGCCGCCCAAAGTCCTGCGGCGTCTTCCCCGTCCGGGGATAAGGCTTCGGAAATCCTTGCAGCAGCCGAAGAGCTGAAACCTGGGGTGAAGGAACTCACTACCAGGTACAACGATCTTCTGGCGAAAGGCGACTACGATGAGGCTTGGAATACGGCCCGCAAGGCCTTGAACATCGCTGGGCGTTCAGACCCGGCTTGGCGCCTGCGTTTGGCCAATGCAACTTATCTGGCCAAAATGTTGCCGGCCCAGAAACGTTACTCTGAAGCGTGCAATATATATACCGAACTTCTTGCAAGACCAGCCTCCTTTGCGGACGTGAAAGACGCCGAGTGGGCTCAATACCGTGTTTGCACCTGCTATCGTGAATTGGGTCGCTGGGATGAGGCCATGCAGGCTGCTGTAGCCTTTCTGGACCACTACGCCACCAGCACACACGCTCCGGAGATCAGGTTGCTGCACGCCCAGGGCCTGTCCGCTTCGGGCAAGCGGATCGAGGCACAAGAAGAGCTGACCAGGATTCTCGCCTCAAACCCTCCTGATGAGGTGAAAGCTCAAGTTCAGCTCAGGCTCGCCGAGGTTGACTGGGAACGCTTGAAGACAGAACCAGCCGAACCCCCTGTCCAAAACGCCACTGTCAAAGCCGACCCTGAGGAAACGGCTGGTAACGGGGCTCCGCCGGTAAGTGCCACCCAACCCCCGGAGACGGCAGAGAGCGAGACGTCAGGCCTGCCTCCTGCGGAGTGGGCCAAGATCAAAGCAGCGGCCCAGAGAAGTGATTTCCAGACAGCAGGAGACCTGCTCGAAGCCTGGGCTTCGGACAAGAGCCGTCTCACCGAAAAACAACGCGTCAAGCTGCGGATTAGTTACGCCAAACTCCTTAGTAGCCTTCCATCCACGGGAACGGGAAAGTAGGTTGCGATGAGCCAGAAACTGTGCGTTTTGACATGCTTGCCCCTCATTTTTGTCCTGTCCTCCTGCGAGAAGGACAGAGAGGGGGGCCTTCCCCTGCCCGATCTTCATGTGGACAAAGATGGCCAACCTTTGCCACCTCTTAACCCACCCACCCCGGCCGCTGCGGCACAAGCAACCGTGCCAACGGCGCCTCAGGCTCCGAAGCCCGCTGCCGATAAAGAAACACTGGAGTTGATCCAGACCTTGGCCGCCCAGTTTGGCGGGTTGCAGAAGGCAGTGGAAAGACTTGGCAACAAGGTTGACGTCCAGTTGGCCGAAAACACGGAAGCTCTCGAAGCCGCAAAGCGCGCGATGATCAAGGCGCAGCAGGCCAAAGTGGAAGAGCCGGCGCCGGGCGCAGTGAAACCGCCACCCGCTATCCTCCCAACTCAGGTTCGGCAACCACAACCGCCAGCACCGTCTACGGATGTCACAACGCCGCCGCAGCCGCAAATTCCCGTCCCGATTGTGCCCATCAAAAAAGAAAAAGAGGCCCCCAAGCCAGCGATCGTCGTAGAGCCACCAAAAACTGAGCAACCTTCCACGGCGAAAAACAACAAGCCCCCACAGACGCAGTACGCAACGGACCTGCGCGAGCAGGTGCGCAAGGCTTATGAGAAAGTCATCACCGAATTCCCAGACAAGCCGGAAGTGGCGGACGCTTATGTGGGTCTGGCTGCTATGGCGGATGAGGAAGAAGACTGGAAGAAAGCCATTGTTTATTATGAGCTCCTGCTGAAGAATTTCCCCAAGGACCCGCACGCTGCGGAGGCACAGTACAAACTGGGGTACGCTTTGGAAATGACGGGCAATTACAAGGACGCCCGCGAAGCCTACATCAAGATGGCTGACACCACTCCGCGCCACCCCTTGGCCCCCAAGGCCCTGCTGGCAGCGGCGGGTTGCCTTGAGAAGCTTGGAGACACGACGGGGGCGTTACGCGAGTACCGTGCGGTAGAACGCGCCCAGTCAGGCACCAGTTTCGCCGCCTTGGCAAGGCAGAAGATAGCTGAACTGCTGTACAAGGGGCAGCGGTTCGCCGAGGCCATCGAGATCCTTAAACAGGCAATCAAGGAAGCCCAGGGACAACTTCAATGGGAATTGTCGCTCCTGTTGGGGAAGGCGCAGTTGGGCGCCAACGAAAACAAGGAAGCGTGCCAGACGTTCGCCAATCTGGCGGCCAAAGTGAGCGATGAACCACTGGGCTGGGAGGTCCGCTGGAACCTGGCACTCGCCCACAAGAGGGCCGATGACTCCTTGGATGCCGCGCGCTACTTTGTCGCGCTGGCGGAGAAGTACCCCAAGTCCGACAATGTTTGCGATGCGCGCCTCGAAGCCGCTTACGAGTTCCTCGCTGCCGAGTTGCAGGACCACGCTGCCGAACAAGCCGAACAGGCGGTTAAGACGCTGCAGAACGACACGCCTGAAAGGAAGGCCAAGTACGAACCCCAGGCGCTCTACACTTGGGCTCGCGCCGCGCGGCTCGCAGGGAATACGGCCAAGGCCAGAGCGCTCCTGAAGGACCTGCGTGAGCGTTACCCAGAGCACGAGCTGGTTCTGCTTGCCGAGAGCGAAGAAGCGAGTGCGCTGGCTCAAGCCGGGCACATTCAAGATGCGGTCTCATTGCTTCTGCAGGTTATCCGGCAACACCCTGGCCACAAGAACATCGCAGACCTGGTGGTGCAGGTCCATGCCCTTCAGGAGAAATCAAATACGAACCACCTGCGCGCCCAAGAGGTGTACCAGCAGCTCGCCAGCATACAAACTGCCGGAGGGGACGCCCCAATGTTCAAGCTTAAGCACGCCAGGGAGTTACAGGCTGTCGGGCGGTATGAGGAAGCCAGCCGCATCTACGCCTACCTGATGGCAGACCCGAACGTCCCATCGGGCTGTGCCACCTATGCGCGCTACCAGCAAGCCATCATTGATCAGCACGCTGGCCGGCTTGCCGAGGCCATTGCAGGATACGATAAGTTTGTGTCGGATGTGGCCACCGGAGTCAAGGTTGACGGTGTAGAACTCGCCGAACTGGCTGATGAAGCGAAGTGGACCGCCGATAAGCTCAGGTGGTTCAGGGACGAGCGGGAAAAGAACACACCCGCGGCGCCACAGCAGAGCCCTGCCCCGAAACCGACCCTGTGAGTTGAAAGGACCAGCTATGAATCTGCAAAGCGACCCAACCCACTTTCTCCTGAAGCGCGTGATCGAGGCAACGGCGCTCCGCCACAAGGTGCTGGCCCAGAACATCGCTAACGTAGACACGCCAGGTTACGTGCGGCAGGATGCGAAGTTTGAAGTTGAGCTGGCCGAGGCCATCAAAGAAGATCACCTGACTTCTTTTGCACCAAAAGTAGAAGAGGACCGCTCTGCGGCGCCGCGCGCCGATGGCAATAATGTTTCAGTAGAGCGCGAGCTGGCGGACATGAGTGAAAACGCTTTGCTGCATCAGATGGCCACGCAACTCGTGCAAACCAGGCTCTCAATGCAACGGCTGGCAATCACTGGCCACTCCTAGAAGTTGGACAAGCTTTCCAGCTTGTCCGGGCAAGCTGGAAAGCTCGCCCTACTCAGGTTCCGTTGTGTTCCTTCAGTTGTTCAATTTCCAGCAGCTTGGTGTACAAAGTCCGCACGCTTATGCCCAAGACGCCTGCGGCCTTGGTGCGGTTGCCGTGGGCTTGTTCCAGCGTGCGCTGGATCATCTCCCGCTCGACCTCAACCAGCGGTTGGCCTACGCGGATAGTCACTACGCCAGGATCGGAAGCGTCCGCGGCACGCACTGGCCCGGCGGGGGTTGACAGCAGCTCCGCTTCATCCTTATCCGGAAGCGTAACCCCTGCGTCAGTTGCTGCACCGTTGCGATTCCGAACGGCCGGCTCTCCCTCTGCGGCCACCGCTTTTCCCGGAACGTCCACCCCTTGCGCTTGTGGCAGGCCGAGCATCTCGGCCGTGATCTCGCCGTGGTCTGCCAGGAGAACTGCGCGTTCGATGCAGTGCTTCAACTCCTGTACGTTTCCCGGCCAGCGGTAGGCCAACAAGGCTTCTCTGGCGGTGAGGGCCAGGGACATCTCCGGCCGCATGAGCGTCCTGGAGAAACACCGCATGAAGAACTCGGCCAGCAGAATCGCATCTTCCCCACGCTCGCCGAGCAACGGCAGACGGATCGGGGTAAGCAGACGGCACAGCTCCGCGTTCGATAGTCCTTCCTTCGCGCTTCGTCCAGCCTCGCAGTTGGCGATGCAGATCAAACGCACGTTTGGGAGCGCGGGCGTCCCGCCCGCAATTGCCGTCTTCTCGCCCGCCGCTTCCTTGAGAACACTCAGCACCCGCTGCTGCACGGCTTCGTTTACATGTTCAAGGTGGTCTAGCACCAACGTGCCCTTGTCAGCCAGCTCGAAGCGGGCCGTCCCCGAATCGAAGAGCTCCGCTTCGAGCAAGCTTTCAGGGTGATCGCAGCAGTTCACGCGGATGAACGGCCCTTGCTTGCGTGAGGACCGCCTGTGGATAATGCGTGCCAGCAGGTTCTTTCCTGTGCCCGGCGGCCCCGACAAAAACAGAGGCGTGTCCAGCGCAGCCACACTGTCCACAACGCGGAAGACCTGGCGAACGCTCTCGGCCCGGCCAACAAACTCATCATCAGGCTTGATCTCTCGCGTGCGGCAATACTGGTTCTCTTGCGCGAGCGTCAGGAAACGGCCGGCGCTGCCGAGCATCGTCTTGAGTTTGACCTCCGTGATCGGCGAACTAAGATAGCCGCTTACAACGCTTGCCAGGACATCCGGCGGCCCTTCCTCAAGCGCCGCATCGTGCAGCGCAAGGATGAATGTCTGTGAGGCCGCGGCCTCAAGTTTCCTGAGAACCTCATCGTTGCAGGCCGCATTGGCCCGAATTATCATTACGTCAAATGTTCTGCCGCCACTGAGAGCTCGAAGGGCTGCTTGTGCGTCTGGAACAGCCGTGAACGCACACTTGTGGTCCTGCATTACGCGGTTGAAACAATCTGGTAGCTCTCTTATCCCAACCAGGAGCAGTGATTGCACACGCACGACGCTTCCCCCGTTTCACCAGGAAATCCCGCCATTCCAGCCCGCGGAATCAGCCACTGGCCGTCTTCAACAATAATGGCAGTGACCGTCCAGACAAGGCGAGTCCCGGCAATTTTTGCCTACTCTGCCTGCGCACCCATCGGTTCTAGCTGCAAAGTGTGGCCCTTGGACCACTCGGTTCAACTGTACAACTTACATGCCACAGCCCGGTTCAAGAAATCCACAAATCCATGATTTTAGGCATTAAAACCTCAGCGCAAGCGTCGAATACACTAATAGGGGTTGTGTCTGGCGGTGGCTTGAGAGAGCCCGAGGAAGGGGCGTTGCTAAAATGATGATTCCAACTGTTGGTTTCTCGAATCCTGGTTCTGCGCCGATTCAGGTAAGTGGCCTGGCATCTGGGATTGATACAACGACTCTCATTAACGAGTTGGTAACTCTTCAGTCAGCCAACCTTAACGCCTTGACGGCCCAGCAAAAACAAGAGCAAAGCCTGCAAACGGCTTACAGCACCCTTGACACCAAGCTGAACACCTTGGAAAACGACGCGTGGAACCTCTCGGGTGCATCAACTTTCGCGGCTACAGCCGCCACAGTATCGGATCCCACGCTCCTCAGTGCCTCTACAGACTCTACCGCGACCGTGGGCACGTATAACGTGAAGATTCTCCAAGAAAGCACTCCTGCGCAGTACGCAGGGACGGGAGGAGTCTTCGCGGGCGGGGCAACCTTCGCTAAGTTTTCTCAGGATCTGGCCACTGTCGTCGCCGGACCACCAGTGGCTAACGGAGACAACTTCACTATAAATGGCGCTACCATTACCTATAATACGGGCGACACGATGAACAGCATCATCGCCCAGATCAACACTTCATCTGCCGGTGTCACCGCAACTTTAGACATGGCAACAAACTCGATGATACTGACAGGTAACGGCGGTGGTCCCATAAACATTGTGAACGGATCCGGTAACCTCATGTCAGACCTGGGCTTGGCGGGAGGGACCTACACTGCCGGACAACAGGCCGAAGTCCAGATTAACGGTGGCAGTACCATCACCAGCACCGACAACATCTTCACCTCGGCAGAGACAGGCATTCAGGGCCTTACGTTCACTATTGAACAAGGCAGTGGCTCTGGTCAGATTAACGTCGCCACAGACCTTACCGGGATTACAAAGAATATAAATACGTTCGTGTCAGATTATAACGACCTGATGAGCTTCATCAGTACTAATTCAACGTATTCCACAGATTCATCTGGGAATACGCAAGCTGGTCTGTTCACTTACGACACCGGCGTGCAGGCGCTACAATCAAGTCTGCAACAAATGATGAGCAACCAGGTTCCCAATCCCCCAGGGTACAATAACTTGACTGAGATCGGGATAGGCCAAAGTGTAACAAGTACGGACACTACGACGTCAACTGTTACTGTGGACGCCACCCAGTTGGCAAATGCACTGACGTCCAATATCGGGGCCGTCACGAAGCTCTTCGGCGACCCAGTCAGCGTTACCGACCCAACCGGCGGTATCGCAGTCCAGATGAACACCTATCTGTTGAATGCGACCACTTTCGCCAACGGGTTGATCATGAGTGGGCAAACCACCATAAGCACTGACTTGACAACCATTCAGTCCAATATTGATAACCAGAATCAGATGTTGGCGACGTACCGGGACCAGTTGACCACTGAGTTCACCAACATGGAAAATGTAATCGCCAGCTACAATGTGAGCGGGTTGACCCAACTCCTCAACAGCTTATCCAGCCTGATTGGGAGCTACTCAAGCAGCTCAAGCTCTTCGAGCAGTTCTACGACGGGTTAGTAGTCCGCTTTGGAGTGCGGCGCCTTGGCGCCGCTTTGTATTATACCCTGATGTCCAGCAGGGCGCCAAGTTCGCCAAAGGAGCGGCTCGCGCGGTTACTTTCGAGAGTTGCGGTGTGGCTGGACATTGAGACGTTCCCGCTCGTTGCGCCTATGGAATATGTCTTCTTGATCATCGCGGCAATCGAGTCGTACACCGTCTGGTAAGCAGGTCCAGTTAGGCCACCGGCCCCTTTGACCGCTTGTGAGTAGCCCCCTGGGAGCGCCGGCGTCCCGCCGGCCCTTGTTGTGGTAGCAGCACCCTTGGCCCCACCGGATTTGCGGGTTGGGTTTGTCGCGGGAGTTGGTCCGCCAGGCAGCGGAGCGTCAGTCGGGGCACCAGGCGAGACCGCGGATGGAGCACCGGACTGAGTGCCAGTCGGGGCATTTGGCGAGACCCCCGACGGAGCTCCGGACGAAGTGCCAGTCGGGGCATTGGGCGCAACCCCGGACGAAGCACCGGGTTGGGCGCCTCCTACTCCGCTGGGGGCCGCAGCGCCCGAGGCTTGGCCAGTGGCCTTCTGATTTGCCTCTTGAGCCAACTCTTGTGCCGCTTGGGCCTCCTCCGCAGTAGCCTCAGCAGCTACAGCCATATCCTGGGGAGATGGGTCACCCGGCGCCAGGGCCGCAGCGCGGATGACCTCCATTTTCCGGATGGTTGCACGCGGGTCTTTTTCCGGCGAAACATCAAGCTGGACTTCGCCGCCGATTGCGTACATCCGGCCGTCAGGGCCGCGCTCATACGAGAAGGACTCACCGCGCACATACGGGCCGCCAACCGCAGCATGCGCTGCTTCGTGCGCGCGCACATGCGCATCTCTTGCTTCTAACTGCTTGATTTCGGTTTCTTCGGCCTGGTCATTCTTCTTTCCTGTGGCCGAAGAAGCCGTGGCTTGGGCCGGGTTGGCTGAAGAAGCCGTGGCCTGGGCCGGGAGGTCTCCCCCTGCTTGACCATTGCCCGCTGGATCCGCTGGGGCCGGGTCCGTGCCTGGCTGCTTCTGGCCGGCATCTGGCGATGGTGTTCCTGTGCCATCAACTGGCTGCGCAACCTGGTAGGGTGCTGTTGAATCGGACGTTCCCTGAGTACCACCGGCAGATGCCGTCTTGCCATCGTTGCCGCCAGATAGACCTGGGGTCGCCGATTTGAAGACCAGGTGGCCCCGGTAGGTGTACCAGCTTGCAGCGTGAACCCGCTCGACGGCAACCATAGGCCCTCCCCTACAGCCGAAAGGGAAATCTCGCTATTATTTTACCCCAGGAGCCGTGCTCAGTCAACATGCCGGCAAGACTTTTTTTGCGCCGCTTGTCTTATTCCGCCGCTGGAAGGCATCACCGCTTGAACTCCAGTATCTTGCTCTTGGGCAAGCGCACGACGAACGTGGCCCCGACGTCGGGGCGGTTCTGCAGGACCAATTCGCCGCCATGCTCCTGGACGATGCGCCGCGCAATAGCCAGCCCCAGCCCGCTGCCATGTTCTTTGGTTGAGAAGAAGACTTCGAATATGCGCGCCTCGTTATCTGTGGAAACGCCGCCGCCGTCGTCCTCCACCGCCACCTCGACGCAGTCCGGCGTTTCGCGGGTATAGAGAGTGATCGTACCCTGTTCCTGGATTTGTTCCATCGCGTTGGTCAAGAGATTCAGGATCACCCCGCGGCCAAACTGGCGCTGGTCGAGCGTGATCGGGTATAACTCTTTGTGAAAATCGCTCTTGATCCGGATGTGCCGCTGCTCGCAGGCGGGCTCGACGAACTGCACCATCTCCATCAGCAACTGGTTCAGGTCCGTGGGCAGGAGTTCCAGCCTGGGCGGCTTGGCGAAAGTGAGAAACTCCGTGAGCAGGTTCTCCAAACCATCCACTTCCCGCGTGACCAGCGTCAGGCGTCTGGAAAAATCCCCATGTTTCTGTTGGTCTATCTCCTCCAAGTCCTCCTTCAACAACTCCAAGTTCATCTTGATCGCGGCCAGCGGACTGCGGATTTCATGGGCCAGGCCGGAGGCCAGCGTGCCGACATAGGCCAAGCGCGAGGCCTGTTCCGCACTGGCTTCGCGTTCAATCTGTTTTCGGCCCTTGGCTCCAGCCATAACTCTCAGTCAAAGCTCAAGCGCAAGACGTGAAACGTGAAGCCCTGCGCCCCCGTTGGACTCCGTCGCTATGGCTCGTCGCTAATGCCAAAGGCCGCAAGGATGGCCTCCTTGACAGCTTCGATTGATTCGTCCGTCAACTTGCCGATTCGCCGCACCAATCTTGTCTTATCCAGCGCCCTCGTCTGAAAGGCAAGAACCACCGAGTTCTTCTCCAGTCCACCTTCTCCGGCATCAAGGAAGCGAGTACCGGCTATACGGCCACGGGCCAAGTTGCTCGTGATAGGGACCGCCAAGAAAGTCGTAGTGTATTGGGCCACCTTGGGGTTCTGGAAGATGACAACCGGACGACGTCGGCCTTGTTCGGATCCGCGCACAGGCTCCAAATCGGCAAGCCACACGTCACCGGTGACCGGCGTATCTTCCCTCACGCCCTCTTGTCCTCCCGCTCCAAGGCCTCCACGAAATCCTGCATTCCCGCCTCGGCCAGTTGCTTCTCCTCGTCTGTCATGGGCGTGGGCTGAACAGGCGCCAGCAAGGACTGCACTGAGACCCCAAGCGCCTTGGCAATTTTGGCCAGGCTCGGCACCGAAGGCGTGTGCTTGCCATACTCGATGCGGGCTATGTTAGGACGCGCAATGCCAGTCGCGTTGGACAAATCGTCCTGACGGAGCCCCAGCCGAAGCCGCGCTTCGCGCACCCGTTCACCGATAGCGTAGGCCTCAGCCGCCCCTGGCACTACCTCGCGAATGACTCTAAATCGCCGCTGCCGCGGCAGCTTGCCGTGCAGTGACGCTACGCAAAGCGATGGAGCAGCAGAAGAAGAAAGTAACTCGTTCAAGAACCGAATAGCCTGTTCTGCGCGCCGATGCACCCTCAGCAAAGGAAGCTCAGAGATCCTTGAAACAGAAACAACGCCGCTCATGGTCTTGCCCCCGCTGGCCTGCGCAACTCGGCCCGCAACTGCCTGATCTCATTCGCATCCTGGACGCGCTGCAACTCGAGATCATTGTTCCGTTGCTGCAATTGGTTGATATCCGTGCTCAATCTCTGGCAATGCTGCCATAATGATTCGTACTGTTGGCGCAAAACCACGTACTCGGCAGCGCCCGCTTGGCAGAGCTCACGAAGCTGCGCAGCATAGTGCGTCAGTTGCTCCTCCCTTTGCGCAAGATTCCGGTTCTGCAAGAGCTGAAGCATGTTCCCGGCCAGGCTGCCCAAAGCAACCAAGCCAACATTGTCCGCTTTCCGCATTCCTGCCCTCTTTCTTTTCATCGCCATACCTAGCCCCTCAGCCACTTCTCCAGACAACAATGTATCACTCTTGATACTTCCTGCAAGAGCGAATTCGCTACCCGTTCCTCTCCAGATAACATACCACCCGCTGCTTCAACAAGTCCGCGTTCAACTTCAGCACTGGCGCGCCTGGCAGTGTGGCCGGATCAATCACGCGCACAATGTCCGCCCAGATTGCCGCGCTGGGCAGCAGTTCGGCCAACTGATTGGGCGCCTGGAGCAGCAACTCCTCATTCAGGAAGTTGTCTTTATTATCCGGCTCGAGGGCCAGGTACAGAATGTCATTCTCCACCAACTCGTTGAAGAAATGCGTGCCCAGCGACACGTCCGGCGTCAAGCCGCCGTGCATGGCGGCGATCTCGCACAGGGCGCTGATCACGTTGATCTCCGCGAAGCTCACTGGCACACCCAGCGCCGGCGTGGTGGTGCCCCAACGGCCCGGTCCGGCAAGCAAGATGGTCTTCGGCTTCCGGGCTTCCTCGACGTGCAGAACCCGGCCGATCAGCCGCGCCACGGAGTACTTCTTCTGGAGCGGCAACGGGGCGTATTTCCCCGGGGCCACGTAGATCAGGCGCTCCACGCTCTCCGCCCGGCTGTGCCCAATGACCGCCCCGTGCGCCTCGAGCACCACACGGTCCTTCGGTACCCCGGCCGGAGAGGGGATGACGGTCCCGCCACCCTTGACCTGCAACGGCCGGCATTGCAGCAGGTTGATGCGGCAGCCGCTTTCCGCCGTGAAGTTCGCCGTGAACTCAATGTCCACAGGGTACTCGTACGCCCGGTGCAGCGTGCGCAGAATGTCCCGCATGTGCTCCACCAGCGCGGTCTTGGACAGGAGTTCCTCGAAGGTCAACACCCACGGAAAAGCTGCCTCGTCGCGGTCTTGCGGCCGGGGTTCCAGCGTCTCGTCCCTGGAGGCGAACGTCTCGATCTCCAGCCCGGCGCTCTGCTTGACCACGTCGGCGAAGTGATACGAGGCCAGGCGGTTGGTGTTGAGATCTATTACGTCCACGCGCCGCTGCGCGTACTCACGCACTTCTTCCAAGGACGATTCCACCCGCCGCTCCGGCGCGCCCAACGCCACCACGCGCGTGTAATCGTCGTCACAGCGGTCCACGGCGCGCGTGCCCAGGCCAAAGACCACGCGCAGCACACCCTGCTCCGGATCAATCGCGCTGTTCCAGACATAAGGGTTGTAGGACAGGCCCACCCCGGCCAAATGAGGGTAGAAGAGCGCGCCGTAAGTGCAGCCGGAAACACGCTGCACCAGCAACGCCATCTGCTCGTCCCGTTCCAGCAAACCCCGTTGCGCGCGGTAGGCCAGCGCCGGCTCGCTCATCGTGCTGGCATACACTGTCCGCACCGCGGACAGGAAGTCCTCCAGCCGCTCGTGCCGCGAGCCCTGGTTGGCGCAGAAGACGCTGTCGTATTTGCCGGCGAACGCGTTGCCGAAGGCGTCCTCAAGCAGGCTGGAGGAGCGGACGATAAGGGGCGACTGGCCGAAGTAGTCGAGGATCTCCTGGAACTGTTTGAGCATGCTGCTGCTGAACTCGCCCGCCAGCATCCGTTGCCGCGCGCGCTCCGCGCCGTCCAGGAAAGCGGCTTTGTCCCTCTGCCGTTGCCGCACCCACCACAGGCCGTTGCGCACGATGTAGGTGTAGAAAACGTCGCTCCCCACGAAGAACGAATCGTGCGGTTCCAGGATCTCCGTCCAGCGCGCGTCGCTGTGCCGCAAGATCGCGCGCGCCAGCAACATCCCGACGGACTTGCCGCCCAGGAGCCCGGAGCCGATGACGCGCCGCCGGATGGCCAGCATGTCCCCCAGGCTGAAATACCGGCGCGCCAACTGCAGCACGCGGTCATCCCGCGAGAAGACCATGCGGAATTCGCGGTCCAGCAGTTCCGCCCCGTCACTGGGGCTGCGCTCTCCGCGCTGGATATGCTGCCGCATGTCCTCGGCTTCCAGCAAGGCGCGGTTCCACACCCCGGCGGAATAAGCCGTCTCCAGTCCGGGCCACGGCGCCGCATTCCGGATTTCCGCGATCGTCACGCTGTTGGTGACGGGCGTGAACTCGGCGCCCTTCCACACATGCAGCAAGTGCATGTTCGCCGAGTAGCGCTGCTGAACTTTGAGCGGCTGCACATAGAACAGGCCCTTGTGGTGAAACACGTCCAGCAGTACCTGCGCGGTGTCGGCAATCGTGCTCTGGGCCTCAACCGCATGATAGCCGCGCAACAGCGCGCAGTACGCCAGCGCGCCCGCATCATAAAGATACGGACAGGTGAGCTGGAAAAAGTTGGCCAGCAACTGGTCGCTGTACCATTGCGTCGCCAGTTCGGACAGCAGGTCGAAAACGTAGCAGCCCCCCTGCCCCACCCTTTCAACCGTAGCATGTGCCCCGGCTATGAACGTCTCCACTCCCGCGGCCGGCCGCAGTTCCTGCACCTCCACGCCGGAAGCGGCAGACACCAGCGGCGGGTGTTGGGCAAAACGGAAATAGACGACGTGCCTGCCGTCCCGCACAGCCCTCTCGCAGAACGGCTTGACGAACGCCGCATAGTGCTCCATCGCGTCCACCTGCCAGACCACGTTGTCGCCGGGCAGGAAGCCCTTCAACACCTGGTCCAGCCCCGCAAGGCCGCTGCTGAGATTGGTGTCAGTCTGGGTCACGGCAATTCCATAACTACTCCGCCGGCTTCAGCACCACGCTGCGCAGGTTCATGACCGCGAGCCCCTTCTTGTTCTTGGGCTTGACCGTGAGCGTGTACTTGCCCGCCGCGAACAACTCGATCTTGCCCGGCTTCTCCGTCACGAACTTGGTCCACGCACCCGTCTCGGTGACCTGGCCGGCCAACGGCGCGCTGGCCAGGATCACGCC
>JBEKKG010000040.1:0-17146 GCA_050010835.1 Planctomycetota bacterium | reverse complement strand
CGGCGCGGGCGCGGCCGGGCGCAGGGCATTGGGCACGGCCGTCTTCGGCGGGATGCTGGCCTCGACCATCCTGGCAGTCGGTTTTGTACCCGTCTTCTACGTGCTCTGGCAGAATGTCAGCGAGTTCTTCTCCCGCAGCAAAGCCAAGCCGGCAAGCGTGCCTGAGAGCAGTGCAGCATTGAAGATTGAAGATTGAAGATTGAAAATTGAAAAGGGTAACCGTTCAGTCCGAGCCGCGACCATGAGGGAGCGGACATTGCCGCTTGCTTACGCGCGCGGCTCGGAGAATGAACGGTTACAAAATCGAAAACTGTGGCGTTACAGGTAGGTCTGGCGGATGGCAATGCGCTGCAATACGTCTTCCAACTCCAGCCGAATCTCCTCCTGGCGCGCGCGGGCGGCAACCGTCAATTGCGGCTCCTGCTTCGCCGCCTCAGACAGTTCCGCACAGGCGGCCACTTCCTGAGGATGGGATTGGGCCAGGATGCGCAGACGCCTCATGAGCTCTTCGCGCCGCTGTACGATCTTCTCCAGGCGCAGATCGGCGCGTTCGGCGATGGCAGACAAAACACCCTGCCCCAAAGACTGGAGTTCTCGTCCCAGCCCTGCAAGTTCAGCGGATATTCCGGGGTGAGCCATAGGAATCAGGCCAGCAAAATGGACCCCTGCACCAATGTGCTCTCCGGCAGGCCTTCCTGCGGCTGGGCGGCGATAGAGCTCCAGGCTTCGCCAAGCGGTTCCAGCAAACGGATGATCTCACGAATGTCGCCCAGCGGATCGCCGGTTCGACCGGTGGCCACCTGGAGCAGCTTGTACTGCATGTACTCATAGAGCCGGCTGAGGTTAATGGAAATAGTGCGCCACTCGCCCCCGTGATTGAGCGACTGCTGCAACTCCAGTAGCACACGCTGTGCGTGGACCACAAGTTCGATACCCTTGGGCGCGCGCTGCGGCGTGGGCCAAAGCTCCTCGGCATCCTTGAGGTCCCGCACCGCGCGCCAAAACAGCAGTTCAATGAGGTGCGCCGGGGAGGCGGACTCCACCTGGTTCGCAACATAGGCCTGTGTGTCTTGCGTCATGGCTTTAAGATCTCCCCTTTCTGCTCCTGGCCACCTACTGCGTTCGACCGCCCTAGCCCGTGCTGGAACTCGATGAAGTGGAGGTTATCGCAGACGACATGTTCATCAAGCTTGTCAGGATCTGGCTCACGCCGCTCGAATTGTAGCTGGCAATCACGGATTCCATGTTCTGAAATTCGGCGTTCAAACTGTCAACATAAGTGTTCAGGTACTGAGTCTGCGAATCAATCGAACTGCTCAAGTTCGACAGTTGGTCCGTGATGTTGCTGGTCGCGCTTTGGATCACTCCGGAAGAGTTAGTGGTCGCCGCGAACACCATCGAGCTCAACTGGCTCATGACTCCGTTGGTCACGTCGCTGAACAGCGACTTGACAGTGCCCAGGTTGTTGTTCAGTGCGTTAGCCAGCTTGGTGGCGTCAAAGATGCTGATTGTCGCACTAGGCACATTCGTGTTCGTGCCGATCCCCATCTCGGCGAGATTGTTCAAGGAAGCCGGCAAACCGCTGACTTCCTGAGAGAGAGTCTGCTGCAAGCTGCTCGCCAGGCTCTGCACGGAACTGTCATAGGTGAAGGCCCCGGCTGTGGTGGTTGTCCCATCGGAGGACGTGGTGATGGCGGAGTTAGTGCTGATGTAGTTCATCACATCGTTGTAAGCGGTTACGAAAGAACTGATACTGCTCTTTATAGAAGCCGTGTCCGTCGCGAGGCTGATTTGGGCCGACCCGCTGCTTTGACTTATCGTAAAGGACAGGCCGGGAATGCCGGTTTCAGCGGTCGTGAAAATGTTATCACTGCTGGAAACGGGACTGCCGCCGTTAATCGAGACCTGCGCGGATTGGCCGGCCGTCATGGTGAAGCCTGCGGTCAAACCCAAAGCTGCAGCCAAGTTGCCCGTTACGTCCGAGACCGTGATTGCCCCTCCCCCACCGTTGCTGTTCAAGATCATGCGGTCTGCACCCGCGTCGTAGGTTGCCGTGATGCCGGCTGCGGAGTTGTTGATCTTGGCGATAATGCTGCTCACGCTATCCGCAGTCGTATCATAGGAGATGGATGCTCCATTGATGGTGAAACTGCCCGTGCTGGGGGCCACTGCTGTAGTGAGGCCCGCGGAACTCAGCGGATTGGACAAGTTCAAGCTGCCGCCGCTGATGGACTGAGCCCCCATAAGCTTTGACGGCGTACTACTTTGTATTATATTTACATCGTACACTCCCTGGGACGAGCCGGCGCTCGTTGTGGCACTGAGAACCGTGGGATTCGATACCGTGGCCACTGTGGCAGCCAGGGTATTCGGATCAGTCAGAGTATTGACCGCGTCGAGTAGAGTGTGCAGCTTGGTGCTAAGGGTATTGTATGTCGTTTGCAGGTTCTGCGCACTGGTTTGTTGGGCCAGCAACGCGCGCAGATTGGCCGCTTGGGCATACTCCAATGAGGAGACGATGGCTGCCGTGTTAATCCCGGAAGCCAAGCCGGGGACACTGGTTAATGATGACGACCCGGTTGTCGTCCCGGCAGCCAATTGCGCTGCAGTCAAGTTCGAGCTCACTGATCTGCTCCTTTTCAACCCTTGTCTGACATGGCTTCAGGCTGTTAGCCCATCGGCCAGAGCATCAGCAATCCTGACCCGCATTTCTCACCGCCTTTCTTGTAGCATGGGCGTCCCGCCCATGCGCACGGGCGAGACGCCCGTGCTACGGTGAGAAATTCAGGCTAAGGCAAAGAGTCACCCGTCACTGCCACCTAACCAGGCAACTATTGCCACACAGCATTTCCTTGAACCAAAAGAGCAAAAACGCGGCCACTCTCAGATAAATCGCAGCCCAAGATTACGCTGTCTGCACACCTTCTGTCACAGGCAAGGTTGGCCCGACCACGGCGCTATCAGCCGTCGCGCTGGATGGGGTAGTGGCAGTCTGCTGCTCGGTTGCAGCCACAGAGGGCGTGCCCGATACGGGGTTGGGGGTATCTGTCTCCTGCTGCTTCACTCCTGCGGGATACAGAGGCGCGGGCTGGCTTGGGACAGCTTCCGGCTGGCCAGCCGGAGATTCACTCTTGCCGCCTGTGGCGTCCTTTTTCGCAGTACCCGGCACGCCGGCCTTGCCAGTGCGTCCGAGGTCACCGTCCCCAACGATGTCCGGCGGCGGTTGTTGTTTAACGGGGGCCTTGTGTCCCTGCAATTCCGCGGCTTTTCGGCCCCCAACTTCCTTCTGGACTACCTCGTCGTCCAGTTCCTTGACCACCTTCTTCTGCGCTGCCTGGCGATTCTCCACAGCCTTGTCAGCGGCTTCTTTCTGCGCCTTGGCAATCGCTGTTCTTACGATCACCAGGATGCGCTGCATAAGCACATCCAGCGAAGGGAAGGCCTTATCTGGATTCTGATTATCATAGTAATCCTGTGGTTCGGTGACTGGAGACACCATCTCCTGCGCTATGCCGGAAATCTCCCCAGCAGGGGTCACTGGGCCGGTAAGCCCCACGGGGGAGTTAGTTTGCAGGCCGCTAATGCTGCCTACACTGCTGCCGACTGTGGTTGAGATAGTGGTGTCCATACATGCCGCCTCCCTCTCCCTGAAAAGCGGCGCCAAGGCGCCGCACTCCAAAGCCCTCTCCCGCAAGTGTAGGGCAAGCTTTCCAGCTTGCCCGGACAAGCTGGAAACCTTGTCCTACAACCCCACAGGCTCCGAGCTTCCGGAGCCTGTGGGGCACATGTGACACAGAGACAAGGCCAAGATCCACAACTTCAGACTTGACCATTGACCGCCAAGTTAGCGCAGCAACGTCAACACATTCAACATCGTTGCGTTGGCTTGCGCCATCATCGCCATGCCGGACTGCGTCAGGATCTGATACTGCGCCATGTTCTGCGACTCCTGGGCGATGTCCGCACTCCTGACCGTGGTGTTCACGGCAGTCAAGTTGTTAATGGTGTTCATATTATTGGAATAGGCCGACTGGATCTGGACTTCGTAGGCACCGATCATCGCACGCGAAGTGGCGACAATAGGAGTCAACGTTGCGACCATCAGCCCAACCGTGGCGCCGGCACCCGGTGCGGCGGCGATAGCCAGGGCATTTATGGCAACGGCATTTGCGATGCCGATATTGCCAAACCCGACTGTCTGGAAGTCTGCGCCTGGACCTGTTAGGCCTCTGCCATTCATGGCTATGGTCGTGCCGTTGCCATCGAGCGCAACGATCCTGATCTGGGTGAACGGACCCTGGTTTCCAGTCCCAGCCACTGTTCCGCCAGTGGAACTCAGAACGCCGAAATAGCTCATATTATTGAACACTGAACCGGTCATGATATTGTTGACCTGGGAGGCCAAGTTGTTGAACTCAGTGGCCAGCTCGTACTTGTTCTGAGTGTTCAGGTTGGGATCATCCATCCTGATCGCCACCTGCGACATCCGGTTCATAGTGTCCGAGACGTTCTGATACCAGCCATCCAGCGTGTTGAGATACTGCATGGCGCTGTTCTCAGAAGTCGTCGCTTGCTGGAGCCCGGCAATGTAGTTCTCCGTGTTCGTACTGAGCCCCAGGCCAACCGGGTCATCAACCGGGTGGTTGATGCGCAAACCTGTGGACAACCTCTCCATCGCCGTCCCCAGCGAGGCATTGTTCCCGGTGTAAGCCATGAGAACAGTGGCCGCGTTGGTATTGTTGACAATGTACATCTGTACAGCCCTCCTTGGAGACTCGGAGTGAAGCGGCCTCCGTGCCGCTTTCTATCAGCGCACCTGCTCCCACGAACAGGCACTTACACGCTGATACCTCCATTTTTTTCATCGGCAGATGAATCGAGGATTTTAGGGGCAAATCTGAAGAATTTTGCCTCCCTCACCCCGCCCTCTCCTGCATAAGGAAAGGAAAACAGAAATGAATCCGCTCTGGCAGCATCCATAACACACATCCAGTCACACACAAATCCTTACCGGATCGCTACTTACTTAGCCTATGAGCCACCCCCTAGTGCGCCTGCAAGGCCTGATTCCACAGGTGGGACAGGCTTTCCAGCCTGTCCACACAGACAGGACAGGCTTTCTAGCCTGTCCGGACAGCCTGGAAAGGCTGTCCTACCACCACAAATCACTTGCGCCACGCCCCAAACATCAGCCCGTGTAGGCGAGAGGCATGTAGCGCAAGTTGGCAACTTGCGCCACGCCCCAGACCTCAGCCCGTGTAGGCGAGAGGCATGTAGCGCAAGTTGGCAACTTGCGCCACGCCCCAGACCACAACCCGTGGGGCAAGAGGCATGTAGCGCAAGTTGGCAACTTGCGCCACGACCCTCTTTCCTGCCTCCGCGAATGGTCACGCATCCCGGCGGCATTTCACCGAGGGCAAAGAGCTAAGTACTGCTCTTCAAAGGAATGTATCTCTCTGTAGCAGTTCTTACCTCCTAGCCCTTGGCTCTACACTGCTGACCGTCCAATTCCCTGCACACGGCATGGAACAACGCGCCCGCAGGCCTGTCCGATGGGAGTTATGGGAAGTAGGGGAGTTATGCCATGACTCACCACCCGTCACCCGTCTCCGCGTCAGGCAGGCCCCTTGGTTGCGGCTCTGCCGCGCTGAGCCTTAGTTTTTCGCTGCTGGGCTGGTTCTACTGCACTTCCTTGGCGAGCTCTCTACCCTGAGGCATCCAACTTCCTTGGAACGGTACTATGGGCCGAGAGCTCTAACTTGGACTGAACTATGGGTTTCTGTCTGAACCAGGCTCTAGCGGAGCAACGTCAACACGTTCAACATCGTGGCATTGGCTTGCGCCATCATGGCTTGGCCTGACTGCGTCAGGATCTGGTACTTCGCCATGTTCTGCGACTCCGCGGCAATGTCCGCACTCCTGATGGTGGTATCCACTGCCGTTAAGTTGTTCACGGTGTTCAGATTGTTGTTATACGCAGACTGAATCTGGACTTCGTAGGCCCCGATCATGGCTCGCGAGGTGGCGACAATCGGAGTCAAAGTTGCGACCATCAGCCCAATCGTGGCGCCGGCACCCGGTGCGGCGGCGATAGCCAGGGCATTTAGGGCAGTAGCATTTGCGACGCCGATATTGCCAAACCCGACTGTCTGGAAGTCTGCCCCTGGACCCACAACACCTTTGCCATTCATGCATAAGGTGGTGCCGTTGCCATCGAGCGCGACGATCCTGGTCTGGGTGAACGGGCCCTGGAATCCAGTCCCAGCCACTGTTCCGCCAGTGGAACTCAGGACGCCAAAATAGCTCATATTATTGTACACGGCGCCGGTCATGATATTGTTGACCTCGGAGGCCAGGTTGTTGAACTCAGTGGCCAGGTTGTACTTGTCCTGGGTATTCAGGTTCGGATCATCAATCCTGATCGCCACCGACTGCATCTGGTCCATTGTGTTGTTGACCTGCTGATACCAGCCGTCGAGGGTGTTGAGATACTGCATGGCACTCTGTTCGGACGTCGAGGCCTGCTGAAGGCCAGCGATATAGTTCCGCACGTTTTCGCTGAGTGACAGACCTTCCGGATCATCCACCGGGTGGTTGATCTTCAACCCGGTTGACAATCTCTCCATCGCCGTTCCCAGCGAGTTAGTGTTCGAGGTGTAAGCCATGAGCACTGTTGCAGCGCTGGTATTGTTGACAATGTACATTTGCAGCTCCTTCCTTGGAGACCCGGAGAGCAGCGGCTTCCCTGCCACTGTTTATCAGCGAACCCATCTCCACAGACAGGTACTTGAACGCTGATATCTCCTTGACCTACATAAGGTTAGTCGGCATCCAGCTTCTGGATTTAAGGGGCAATTTTAGGGAATTCGTAACCGTTCAGTTTCCGAGCCGCGCGCGTAAGCAAGCGGCAATATCCGCTCCCTCACGGTCGCGGCTCGGAACGTAGGACAGGCATCTTGCCTGTCCAGGCAGGCAGGATGCCTGCCCTACCGCGCCACGCATCACAACAGCCGTGCGAGGCCTTCCAACCGGGGAACTGACTTGAGATTCACGGCCACAAAGTAGTGGAAGCACTGATCCCATTCTGTATTCTTGTCGTAATGTATGAGCGTCTTCTTGCCCATGCAGTAGAGGAATGACTCGCAGCCAATTTCCCTGAAGCGCTGCACGACCTGCGTGCGCAGATCAAGGTTTTCCTTGACTTCATAGAAGACTATAGGCGAACCTTTTTTCAGCGTTCTTTCAGCTCCATTCAAAGCCTGAAGATCGCATTCGCCGACATCCATCTTGATCAGGTTGAAACTTTCGATGCCGGCTTCCTTTGCCAAACCATCCACAGAGACGAACTCGACTGGTTCTCTCCCGCTGGCGTGCAGCACTGTCCGGCCAGGCTTTTGCTGCTGCCCGTGTTCCAGGCAACCGTGGCCAACTGCGTCGCTCACCGCCACCTGTCGAACCTTCAGGTTGGGGTGCTGGCCGGCAGATCTCGACAACAGAGTGAAGGCCGCAGCCGCCGGCTCAACCGCAAGCACGCGTCCGGCAGGACCAACTCGCTGTGCTGCGCTCAGAGCAAAAGGCCCGACGTTGGCGCCCAGGTCCAGCACGGCATCCCCGGGCCGAATAAGGCTGCGGAACAACTCCAGTTCCTCTTCGAACCACTCGCCCTGCTCCAACAGAACGTAAGTGCTTAGGGCTCTGATATCCGGTTGAAGGCAGATGTGGGTGCCATCATAGGGCAGAGCCAGTTCGCTGGGCCGGACTTGCGCCAAGGCAAGGGCGGCCGCAACACGGGCGTCCGGACGCAGCTTCTGTGCACAGCGCAGGGCTTCCAACGCAGGACCGGGCACAGGTTCGCCTGCTTCCGCCGCTTGGAGGGTGAAGAGCAGGCCGAAGCGCAGGAATGGCTCAGGGTTATCAGGCTCCAACCTGGCCCACGCCAGCAACCAGTCCCGCGATTGCTTTCTGGTGTAATCGAAGTAACTGCTGTCCGCGGAGTAAGACAAACACTGCCGCAGCAACAGCCCTTCGCAAGATGGGGCTTGCCACATATTCAGCAGTGTTCGCGGAACGCCACCGGCGTATTGGCCCCGCTGCACGGTCTGAAGACCGTGTAAAGCGTATTGGTAAGCCAAGGCCCGCCGGCCCAGGCTGGCCATAGCGTCCGCAACCATAGCGGCTTCGGCGGCCCGGCCTATGACAATGGTGTCCTTGTCGAAAGGGGGCAGCGGGTTGCCCGGCTGAGGCGTCTGCCCTCCCGGCCGGGCAGGCACGGCTGGAGTGGCAGGTCCCCGGGCAGGTGGCGGAGTGGCTTGCAGTATCTTCCCCAGCAGACTGTCTACCGGTCCAGGATCCGGTTGGCCTTTGCGCCGGGCGCACCAGCGCTGCCACATGGCGCGATAAGCGCATTCGAGGGCGTGTGTGAAGCCGGCAGCATCGCACAACGGACTGGCAGCCATGCGTTGGCGCAGGGTGGCCCGCAGATTGCCCAGACGGCTCAAATCGCCGGCCAGCGCAACCGCCTTGGCCACGTATTCTTCCTCAGTGGCGGCCACCAACTCCTGCAATCCCAGGCAGCTCAGAATGCTGGTGCCCACGCGCGAGACATGGCGGTCGCCGGTCAGCGTAATCGTCGGGACTCCCATCCAGGCCGCTTCGCAAGTCGTCGTGGTTCCGTTGTAGGGGAAGGGATCGAGGGCGATGTCCACCTCGCCATACAGGGATAGATGGTGGGTGCGGTCGGGCTCAAAGGCCAGCAACTCCACGCGGTCCCTGCCGAGGCCCTGCCCGGCAAAATGCGCCCTGTACTTCTCGCGCACGCCCTCGTCGGCCAGGGAGAAGCACTTGAGGAACAAGCGCGCGCTCGGCAGGGCCTTCAGGATTCTGGCCCAGAGTGCAATGGCACGGTAGTTGACCTTGTGTGCCGCATTGAAAGAGCCGAAGGTCACTTGCCCTCTTGCCGCCGGCGAAGCCGCCACGGCCAGGGTGCCCTCCGGGGGCCGATAGCACAGGAAGCAGTTGGGCAGACGGACCAATTCCTCTGAATACAGGGCTTGGAGTGCGGGCGGGTCAGCCAGCGCGTCCGTCAGTCTGTAGTCCATCATCGTCATGCCGGTGGTGTTGGAATAACCCAGGTACGTTACCTGCACGGGCGCGGGCTTGAGGCCCATAGCAGGCAAACGGTTGTAGGCGGTGTGGCCCGCCAAGTCCACCAGGATGTCAATGCGGTCCTGGCTGACCAGCCCAGCCATTTCCTGGTCGTTCAATCCCAAGGTGCTCCGCCACTCCTTGAACCGGTGCTTCAAACGCGCCGTAACAAAGTCAGGTTTCAGCACTTCGGCATAGGCGAACAACTCTACCTTTGCAGGATCGTGCGCCTCCAGGATTGGCTCAAAGAAGTACGCCACGGAATGGCTGCGCAGGTCGGGAGAGACGTAACCAATGCGGAGCTTGCGGTCTGGGTCGGCAGCATTGGCATGAGCTTGCCGGGCCTGGGAGGCCGGCGCCCACCGCGCGCCCCACTCTTTGTGGGCCGCGGCAATCTCAGCCGCGTCCCCACGGGGCTGGCAGTTCAGGGTGAACAGGACGTTGGAGGCCAGGTCGGAGCGCGGCTTCAACTCGACTGACTTGGTGAACAGAACGAGTGCGCCCTCGTTGTCGCCCTGGTCTCTGACTACGGTGCCCCAATTGCTGTAGGCTTCGCCGAATTCGGGGTTCAACTGTACTGCGCGCCGGAAACATTCTATGGCTTGGGCGAACCGGTACTGCATCTTGTGGACGACCCCAATGTTATTGTGGCAGTCCGGAAAGTCAGGATCCACTTCCTGACAGCGGCGATAATAGGTCAGCGCCTCGTCATATCTGCCCAGCTCTTCCAGCGCTACTCCAACGTTGTTGCAGGCTTGCGCGAAGTTCGGGCGTTTTTCGATGGCCAGGAGATAGTACTTGATCGCTTCATCGTAGTGGCAGAACCCCTTGTGAATCACGCCTATATTGTTGAGAATGTCCGCCTCATTAGGGGCAAATTCCAGAGCCCGGAGGTAGCAGGCCAAGGCTTCCTGGAATCTGCCTTGCTTGTAGAAGATCAGGCCCAGATTGTACTGGGCCTGCCAAGCTGCTGGGAACAAGGCCAAGCCTTTGTGATAACACTCTACCGCTTCCTCAAGCTGATTCTTGTTTTGCAGTTCCAAGGCTGTATGGAACAGACTCATCGCTTGCGCGTTGCTGGAAGCGGCGCTGTCATTCTGGTGCGGCGGCTGGATTACACGATGCTTTGCCATTAGCCTATATTTCCCACAACTCATTCAACGCAGGAAACGCGGAACTCCTGAAACCACAGATTAACACAGATAAACACAGATGGAATCAGGGGTATTCGGTTTTGGGTCTTGTTCCTATCTGTGTTCATCTGTGTTCATCTGTGGTTCCAAACCCCTCTGCGTCCTCTGTGTTGAGAAATCCGGTTTACGGCCCCTGGGTGCCGGGCTTGGTGGGGAGCTTGAGGCCTGATTGCCGCAGTTTTGCAGAAAGGCCGGCAAGCTCGTGCACTGCTCCAGCCGCAGCAGAGACATTCTCACTGCGGATATCTTCAATCAACTCGCCTCTCACGATGCCTATTCTGCGGGGCGCCACGATGCCCAGTTTGACGTGGTCCCCCTCGATGCGCAGCACCCGCACCTCGACCTCTTCCCCAATGAGGAGGAACTCGTCGGCTTTCCGCGTCAGTACCAGCATCGCGAAGGACCCGCCTTCTTACAGGCGCCTGTTTCGGGCCATCAATCTTGCAGCAGCCGATGCCGCGGCGAGTACGCAGAGGCGTTCTCGATCACAACCTGCTTGCCTCTTCCCGTGGCCGGGTTGATAAGCAAGGGCCCAATCAGGTTGATTGTCGCTCGCTGCACACCTTCTCTGAGGTTCACAATCGCCAGCACCAAGGGTTTGTCCTGCGGTGCCAGACCTACAGCTTGCCAATCGGCTTCGGAGAAATGCGGGGCGTAATTCTCAACTATGAGAAAGGGATTCACCAGCGTCCAGGCCAGTTTCTTGTCAACACACTGGAGTGTCAGGAACGGGGGGGCCTCCACGCAAATGAGCAGAGTGAAGTCACAAGCGTCATTGAATGGCGGCAACCCCCCCAGCAAATGGATGCGCGCCGGGGACGTGTCTGGCGTTGGTGCGGGCGGCTGTGCCTGTGAATCGGTGGCCATAGCGCTTAAGCCACCGTCGAAGAGAGGTAGTTGAGCAGACTGAGTTGCCCGATTTTTGAACCGACCGCCAGAGCGCCCTGGTATGCCGTCTGCGTGGCAGTGAGTTCGGTGGCGGCTTTCGCCACATCGGTACTCGTCAGGCTCGAGACCATGTTCATGAGCACGTTGCTATAAGCGCCATTGGTGGTGGTCGCATCTTGCAGGTGGCCCTGAATCCCACCCAGGCGTTGCTGGGCAGTCGTAATGTTCATGAAGTCCCCCTGCAACTTCTGGTGATCGGCGGTCACGTTGCCCAGGTTGTTGCTGGCGATATCGTCCCGCAACTGGATGAGGTCCTTGAACACATCCACCCCGCTGGTGGCGTCCTGGAAAACGCCGGGGACGCCGGCAACTGCGGAAGAGCCCACCAGATTATAGGCTACAGTCTGGCCTGGGGTGATTTCCGTGGTCAGACTCTCGGTGTTGCTGGTGGGGGCGGCATTCACGGCCGTTATCTGCCCTGCGACAACAGTGGTCTGGAAGGCCGGCTTGTCAGTGCCCGACCCGGAGAACAAGGTGCGGCCATCGTACTGGGTCGCACCGAGGTTGACCATGTTCTGCAATATCCCGTCCACCTGCTTGGACAAGTTCTGAAGGTCTGTGTTGCTCAGGGAAGGATCCGCAGCGCTGATGGCCAGTTGCCCGGCTTGCTGAACGTAGCCCACAGCACTGCTAAGCGCCTGTTCCGTGGCGTTGACGAAACCGCTGGCCTGAGTGACGTTGCGGCTATCCTGCGTCAGGCGCGCTTCTTGCGTGCTATCACCTTCGGAGATCGAAACCGCCACGGGATCATCCTGGGCATTGGCCAGGAGATGACCGGTCCCCACCTGCTGCTGCAACTTGGTCACCTGCGCCAACAGGGAGTTGTAGTTCGGTATCATCCCCAGGTAGCGTGCCTGGTCGGAGATTCGCACTTCAGCCATTGTCTATGCCTCCTGCGTAACCCTTCAGTCTCCGAGCCGCGCGCGTAAGCAAGCGGTAATGCCCGCTCCCTTACGGTCGCGGCTCGGACTGGGCGGTTGCCCCCCTACAATCCGACGCGTCCCATGTGGCTGATGATCAGAGACATATCATCGTCTACTGCGGTTACAATTCGCGCAGCAGCCTGATACGCCTGCTGATAGTCAACCAAGTTTGTAAGTTCCTCGTCTGTGTTGACCCCTTCCACTGCCTGGCGCGCCGAAGTAGCAGTGTCAAGAGCAGTCTGGTGCTCGGTCTCAAATTGCTGCTGAGTCTGGGCGTTCGAGCCGACTGTCGTGACCAAGTCGGTGAACCCGCCATTGAGAGTCATGGTGTTCGGGTTGGCGCCCACCGTCGGATAGACCAGCGCATCCTGCAACTGGGCGATCGCGACGGCGTTATTGCCGTCCCCCGGACCAGTGTTTGTGGACGCAGCGGCAATCTTTGACGGATCGCCACTCACCACCGGGTTCAAGGCGATGGTGGCCGCTGTGGTGCCGGCAGGGTCGAAGAAATTGACGCCCGCAACGCCATTCTGGTCAAACCCGGCCGTGTGCTGGGTGTTGACCGTGTTAACCAGCGCTTTGGCCAGGTCGTTCAAACTGCCATTGGTCGTGTCCCAATCCGTGTAGGCCTGCTGGTACCCGGCGATCTTCCCGCCCGCGGTCGCCAACGAAACACCGCCGGCCTGAATCTGCAAGTGGGTGTTCCCGCTCGCAAAGACTACTTTGGCGGCCGCCACCGGGTTGGCGTTCTGTCCTACCACCAACTTCTGGCCGTTGACGGTGATATCAATCATCTTGTCGCTGGGGGCGCCACCCACCACCGTCGGGGTCACCGTCAAGTCCATGTAGGAGCTCAACTGGTCGAGCAACAAGCCCCGCTGGTCGCGCAAATCGTTGGCTTGGGCCTGGCTGATGACCGACGGCGTCTCAGCCGCAACTATCTGCTTGTTCAAGGCAGCGACCTGCTGCAGCATGGTGTTGAGCTGCGTGGTGGAGTCAATGACTGTTTCGTCGAGAGTGCCGTTGGTTTGAGTCGCAGTGTCCGCAATCGTACTCATCCGCTGGGCCGCAGTGTTGAAGTAGCCCACCAGTTGCGTGGCCTTGTCCAACACCGTCTGGCGGGTGCCCGAGTCCGCTGGATTATTGCTCAAGTCCTGGTAAGCGTTGAAGAAGTCCGTCAGTCCGGTGCCAATGCTGGTGCCGTTGATGTCCCCGAGCACGGACTCAAGGGACGAAGCATTCGTGGAGGTCACATCGTACTTGCTCTGCTGGCCGGACTCGCTTCTATAATTCGCATCCAGAAGATTGTCCCGCATGCTTTGCACGGTTGTGATCTTGACGCCCATGCCGTAGAAATTCGGCCACTCCGGCAGGTAGTACTCCGTTGCGAAATTGGTGACCTCGCGCGTATAGCCTGGGGTGTTGGTGTTAGAGATGTTATGGGAAACGGTGGCCAGCGCGCCCTGATTGGCGCGCAGGCTCGTGACCCCGGTGTTCAGAATGCTGTTCAGAGTTGGCATGGCACACTTCTCCTCGTACTTTTCTCATCGGCACAACAGCGCCGGATTGAAGGCCGGAAATGGGTGAATCCCTGCTCCCAAGCCGGCCCCTGCTCAAACCGAGACATTCAGCCCCTGTGGCACGCCCTCCGAGGGATCCTCGTCATAGGCATTGCCGGATTTTTGCCGCAACGTTTTCACGGCCTGATTGACCACCTTCAAACCGGTGTTGCACAGACTCTGGTTCACGTCCTGAAGGCCGCGGATCCGCGCAGCCGCAGAACGTGCTCTGCCCATCTGGGAAGGAGCAAGCTTGGACAGATCGGACTGTTCCAGGCCTGGAAGCAATTGGCCAATCTCATCCGCAGACTTCGCGATGGCCTTGACATCCACCGCCGTTATAGCGCGGTTGAGTTCCTGGAGCAGCGTGGCCAAATACTCCAGTTTCTCAACAACTGTGTTCGACCCGCTGCTCATTTGTTTCTGGCCTCCCCAAGACCGTTGGTCGCCGCTGGCTGGGCAGCCACCTTGGGCTCCAGTTGCTTGACCAGGACATCCGCCAAACCAAACTTCGACCGCTGCGCCATGTTCTGCGCCAAGGCATCGCTGAGCATGTCTTGAAAAGTCTCCGCGGCGAACGAGCGCTCAAGCATGCCGCCTTTCGGCAGGGCCTCCTTCAACATCTGGTGGATCCAGAGCCCCTCCAGTCCGGTAGCCGCCTTCCGCAAGCGGGCGGCCTTGTCTGTCGCGCCGCGCGGTTCGGCTGACGCGATTGACGGGTCTACGTTCAAACTGATAGGTACAGCGCTCATCGCCGGATTTTCCTTTGCGGGCTGCGGACCCTCTCCCCTGTGGGGAGAGGGTGGCGCTTCAGCGCCGGGTGAGGGGGCCACTCCACACTTGTCTTCTCCCCCTCACCCCGCGTTCGCTTCGCTCACGCCGGCCTTCTCCCCACGGGGGAGAGGGGAACCCTACAGGATGACCAAGTCCGCATTCAACGCTCCAGCTTCCTTCAGGTTCTGGAAAATTGAGATGATGTCCCGCGGCTTGACCTTGAGGGCGTTCAGGGCTGCCGCCAAATCGCCCAACGTCGGTCCTTTTTGCTCTACAACCAGGGCGCGGCCGCCCTCTTCCGTGGCCGTGACGGTCGTGGTCGAAGTGGCCACTGTCGTCCCCTGTGAGAACGGCCCGGGCTGCGAGATGACAGGCGTCTCTTTGATGGTGACAATGAGGTTGCCGTGAGAAATGATCGCAGGCAACAGTTGCACGTGAGAGCCGGCCACAATGGTGCCGGTCCGCTCATTGATGACCACGCGTGCCACCACGTCCGGCAGGAAACGCAGCGTTTCCAGTTCCGCCAGCACGGCCATGCGGTCGCCGTTCAGTCTCTGCGTGACGGGAATCATAAACTCGACGGTAAAGGGATCTACCGCCTTGGCGAGGCCGGGCCAGCGTTTCTCAATGGCTTCGGCCATGCGTTGTGCTGTGGTTATGTCCGGCTTGCGCAGGACGATACGGACCGTGCCGTCCCGCTCAAACGCGGTCGGAACCTCCTTCTCCACCAACGCGCCGTTCGGAATCCTGCCTGCCAGGGTGTGGTTCTTCTGGACCGTGGCCGCGCCGAGCCCTCCGCCCCCTCCGGTCACGTTGAAACCGCCTATCGAGATGGCCCCTTGGGCCGTGGCATAGACCTTGCCGTCGCCGCCCATCAACGGCGTTTGAATCAGCACGCCGCCTTGAAGCGAGGAGGCGTCACCGAGAGCTGAAACCTGCACATCCAAGCGCGCGCCTTTTTTCGCGAAAGCCGGCAACTGGGCGGTAACCGCAACCAGCGCCACGTCCCGCGGCAGCAACGTGCTCGGGTCAATAGTGATGCCATAGTGTTTGACGAAGTTGGCGAGGGCCTGCGGTGTCAGTTTTCCGGTCAGGTCTCCAGCCCTGTCCAACCCGGCCACCAACCCCACGCCCGAAAGCTGGTTCTCTCTAACCCCCAGGATCTCCGCCACGTCTTTGATGCGCACACTCAAGGCCACGGGTTCTTTCGGGGCCGCGGGCTTAGGCTCTTCGCCTGCCAGCGCCAGACCAGCCAGCAGGCAGGCCAGCAAGATAGGCCTCTTCATTGTCAGCACCCCTTTCAAAACAAGTTCATCCAATCAAAGAACGAATTGAGGAGCGTGCGCCGCTGCGCATCACTCAGAGGTCCTGTTCCGGAGACCCTGACCCGTGCCTCAGCCAACTGGGTTGACAGGATGGTGTTGTCTGGCTGGACATCCGTGGGCCGCGCGACGCCCTGCAAAGTCACCACCTGCACGTCTCCGGCAACCGTCACTTCCTTGGAACCCACCAGCACCATGTTCCCGTTGGGGAGCACTTCCACTACTTGGGTGCTGACTGTGGTTGTCATGTTCCCGGTGTTCGCGATCGTGCCGCCGCCAGCAGAAGTGCGATTGGAGTTCAGCAGGTCCAGGGCAAAGGTCTTGTTGCCGCCAGTAGCCGCCCCGGCGGCAGCCGCTGCGCCGGCAGCCGCGGTGCCGCCAAGGACCGTCCCGACGCGGGGCAGGGTAATGTTGTTGACGTTGGCGGTAGTGGCCTGTGTCTTGGTGGTTGTAGTGTTGTTCGCCCGCGTGGCCGACATATTGTCCACGATCAGCACGGTCACGATGTCGCCCCTATTGAGCGCCTTGACGTCAGCCATCAGCGACTGGAGTGCGGTGGTGTTCTCCGGCCAGGTAGAACCGCTGTTGGGGGCCGGCGCAGGCATCTCCACCTTCACCGGTTCCGGCGCCCGCACAGTGGGCTTGCCCTCCGATACGCAACCGGCAAGCACCAGCAGTAGTCCGGCCCCAAAGAGCCAGTTGGAAGTTCTCATGCGTCCCCCTATTTCTGTCTTCCCGCCAGCGGGTCGTCGAGCGTAGCCTGGCGCGCCCCCGAGGCGCGAGCGACAATCTCCGAATGACTGTCCACGAGGAACACGCGCACGGGGTCGTCGAGCGCGGCGTCGTTACGCGCTTCTCCCTGGGTGGTGAGTTCGAGCGCGCCGCGTTTGACCAGCACCGTCACGGCCTCACCGCGTTTTATCACCTGCGGCAGCGCGAAGAGTGCTTTGGTCAGCGGCTCGTCAGGGGCGATGTTTCTCTTGGCCACCATGCCCACCAGTTTGCGCGGGTCGCAGCGCGCCCTGAGATCGTTGGCCGTGAACTCCCGGCGTATGGTCCTGTACCCGCTTTCCGTAAGCACGTCCCCCGCAGACAACCGTTCGGCCGCCACAGTCAGCGTGCCGGTGACACGGACTTTCACACGGGCCATGGCTTCCGCCGCCCGGCGGCCGTTCTGCATGACCCGCACGCGGACGCTTTGCACTCCCACCCGCAGTTCTGCTTCGGCCAGATCGGCCCCCAGTTCCACAGGTCCGGGCCGCACGGGCGGACACGCCATAACG
>JBEKKG010000039.1:0-17372 GCA_050010835.1 Planctomycetota bacterium | reverse complement strand
CGTCAGTCATGAAGACGATCATCTTGGCGCGCGTGGAGCCGGGGGCGAAGTCGCTGCCCAGCGCGGCGCTCATGGCGCCGTCAATGTTGGTGCCGCCCGTGGCTTCAATCTGGTCCACGGCAGCGAGGGCCTTGGCGATGTTGGCCTTGCTGGCTTCGAGCAGGTTGTTGGGCGAGAGCGCCTGAACGTCCGTGGCGAAAGTAATGAGGTTGAAGCGGTCGCTTTCATTGAGCGAGTTGAGGCAGAAGCGCAAGCCCTTCTTGGCCTGCTCGATCTTCTCGCCCTGCATGGAGCCGGAAGTGTCGAAGACGAAGACGATGTCCTTGGGAAGAATCCGGGCTTTCTCAAGCTGCTCATCCACGCGGCCAAGCAACATGAAGTAGCCGTCTTCGCTGTCATTGATGCGATGCGTGACCATGCGCAGGGAGACATCCTCAAGGGTGGGCGCATAGAACAGGCGGAAATCGGTGTCCGAGGACATGTTCGTGCCCGAGATCTTGATGTTGGCGGTCTTCTCGTCAGTGCGCTGCACAGCCACCTGGTGGCTGGGGCTGTAGACGGGTCCCAGGCGGGTCTTGGAACGAATGGTGCAGTCGAACGTGAACTTTTCAATTCCGCCCTGGTACAACTGGGAACCGGCAAGGATGTGCTTGTAGTCGTAAAGGCCGCCGTTGGGGGAGAGCATCTGGGTGTAGCTGAACTTGAGGCGGCGTTCCTGATTGGGCGGAATGGGGAAGAGGCGCGCTTCGTAAAGGTTCTCGCCGGCGAAGCGCAGCAGCGCGGGGTCGCGGCGCTGCATGACAATGGACTCGTAGATGCTCTGCGCCTGCTGGGCATCGTAGAGGCGGCCCTCAACCATCTGGTCGTTCATCGAGAGTGAGGAGTTGTTGATGGCGGCGCCGGCCGGGAGCGGGATCATGACGCGCACTTCCAGGTCGCGCCCGCTTTGGTTGAGAAAGGATTGCTCCATTGAGGTCGTGGCGACGTTCTCGTCAATGCGCACGTCCACTTTAGAAGAAGTAATGCGGAAGGGCAAGGCATTGGGGACCGGAAGCGGCACAGGACGCAAGTGGTCCACAGGCCCGGGTGGCAGAGGCTGCGGAGGGATGTTGACCACCTTGTCGTTCACGACGGGCATGAAGAGGGCTTCGGCGTGCGCGCTGCTGGCCGCAAGCACAAAGGCGAACACGGTGCGGGTCAGAATTCCGAATGTGGATCTCATGGCTATTCTCCTTGCCTCTGTGGCGCAGGCCTCCGGCTTGCGACGCAATCCGGAGGATTGCGCTACTCTGTAGTTAGACGAAGCGCCAAGCGGATGGTTGCGCGAAAAAGGAAAAAACGGGGAGCGGGGTTCGTGGAGCGGGGTTCGGAGCCCGCATCCCGCTCCCCGCTCCCCGAACCCCGCTTTTGCAGTTTAGTTTGGCGTGGCGGTGTGGTAAGCTCTGTGGCCCGGAGGAGATCAGGCGGGATGGTTAAGCAGAAGCAGCGGCTTGAAAGCGAAATGGAGAGGGTTCCTGAAGCGGCGCATTCCTCGCGCAGGCTGAACGGCAGGTGGCAACCGTCAATGTGGCTGATCGTGGCCTTCCTGGGGGTGCTCTTCGCGGGCATTCTGCTGGGGGCGACACGCGAGTGGCGGGAGGAACAGGAGGCGCTGCAAGCGCTGAACGACTGCGAGGCCACAGTGTTGAAGCCCAACGGGGTGTCCGTAGACGACGGGTTAAGTGATCACTACGGGCTTGTACATTTCCGGTCGCACCGCAGGGAGATCACCACATATCTTTCGCTATGTGAAACCCAACCGCAGTTGGCACTGCGCATTTTCCGGAAGGCCATGTCCACGGGCAACAACAGCGCCAAGTTGGTGGCGTTGTACAGCGCCTTCTACTTGACTTCGCATAAGAAGCTCGAGGATAGGGACAAACAGCTTGAAGATAAGGACTTCCAGTTGATATTGGCTTGTATGCGCCCAGTAGAACAGGAATCGGAACAGCAGAAGGTGGCCATGCGCGTGGTCTCAGATCTGACGGTGATTGATGATCCCGGTCACGCAAGTCGTTATCAGCTAGTCCCTTCTGGCTTGCCGCCACCTGCCAAAGATCCCAAGGACAAAGACAGCGAACCGCCACCCCACAAGGTGCAGATCACAGAGGAAACATTGCGGGATTTCGAAAAACCAGTACTTTGTGTGACGTGGTCAAGCCCAGTTGTGGCGTTCAGGTGGTGGGAGTCAATGGCCGCGCAAGGGCACTGGGATCGCGAACTACAGCGGTTTGTGATTCCGCCAGCAGGCGACCGGGAGAAGAAAGAGGCATTGAGCGTTAGGCATTAGGCGTTGGGCGTCAGGCTTCAGGGACGGGACGCACGGTGAGGATGGCAAGCCTAATGCCTAAAAGCCTCAGGTTTCTTTGTCTGTTAACCGCAAGCGCCGTCTACATCCAATATAGAGGGGAAGTACAGGCAAGGCTGTGGGTTGCAGGGGAAGGGGGCAGAATATGCGCACAGACGTGGTTTCCAGGATGCGCGTCCCAATGCAGAGTGGGGCAACCCGCCGCAATGGATTCACGTTGATAGAGATGCTCGTGGTGATTGCGATCATCTCAATCTTGGTCAGTCTGGTCGTGACGACATCCGGTTTGATCCGCCAAAGGGCCCAAGTTGCGGCGGTGAATACGCTGATCCAAGGCCTCAGTTCGGCGCTGAATCGCTACAACGTTGAGTTCGGCGAGTATCCGCCGAGCAGTGGCGACGACCTCGGGGACGCTCCCATCAAGGACAGCTTGTACCGCTTCCTGTGCGGTGAGAACGGCGAAGGGCTGATAAAGGTTGTTGGAGCCAATGGCGCCAACGCCATAAAACAGCGCATTGAACCATTCGTGGATGTGCCTAAGGAGTACTTGGTGAGAGACGGCGCCACCACCATTATCGTGGATGCCTGGGGCACCCCAATCGTATACCTGAACTGTCAGGCCTACACGCAAAGGATGCAGGCCAACAACCCAGGCTACACTGACGATGGGAAGTGCCACAATGGCAGTTCTTTTGACATCTATTCCTGCGGCCCGAATAAAGTGAAAGATCCTGACCCGCTGAATCCTATTGATGACATCACTAACTGGGCGGCAGTCAGGTGAGCGGCGAAAGGAGGTGGCAAGTGGCGGCTACAATTGAGAAACGGCCTCTCGTTCTCCTTGCCCCCGCGAGGGGAAAAGGGTTTACGCTGATAGAACTGCTGGTGGTCGTGGGCATCATAGCGGTGCTCATGGGTCTGCTCCTCCCCGTGTTCAATTCCGTCTCGAAGAACAAACCGCTGGTGATGGCGCGCGCGGAAGTGAAAGCGATCTGTGCGGCGATGGATGCGTATTTTGAGGCCTTGGGATGTTACCCGCCGGATACTGATGATTACCAAACTGGCAACAACCCTGAGGATCCGACTTCAATTGACCATGCAATGATCTGCAAGTACTTGGGGGTAGAGATTCAGGATTCCAGAACAAAGAAGAAATATGGGCCGTTCTTCTCGATTGAGTGGAATGATCACAAGCGCATACGGAATTGGAAGTCCAATAATCCGGACGATTGGATCTTTCTGGATCCCTGGGGCAACCCGTATAATGTGGATGCAGTGCACACGATTGTCACCTCTGACGCCAGTACCGGCAAGGTGACTGTCCAGTTGGTTGGCGAACCTTACCCCTCCGGGATGGCTGACGAAACCCTGAAGATAGACAAGGTAAGAGTGTGGTCGAACGGCCCTGATGGCCAGATGGTCAACGGGTCCAAAGTGGACAGCGGCAAGGGGCCCGCCCCGGAAGACCAGGACAACATCACTTCGTGGGCGGACTGAGGAGGCAGCCTATGTTCCGACGACAGACAGAGAGCGTAGCGCAATCCTCCGGATTGCGCCGCAAGCCGGAGGCTTGCGCCACAAAGGGCTTTACGCTGATAGAAATGTTGACCGTAATCGTCATCCTCTTGTTTCTGATAACTTTCTTCGGCAGAAAATTCCTGCTCATTTCGCAGGCCGCCCGGGTGAAATCCACACAACAGCTCATTAACCGCATCGGGATCGCCCTGGCACGCTACCAGGCAGACTGCCGCGATCTTCCTCCCGACACTGGCTACGGACAGCAGCTATCCTCGAAGAGGGTTGGCGACGTAGTGACATATCACTCCGGTTCGTTGTGGTACTACTTGGCCCAACCGATAGTGGTGCGGCGTAAGGATACCACCATAATCCGCACCTTGGGGCCTTACATAAGCTACAGATTCGATCCCACTGGCAATACTGAATTGCTGCCTTACGACGATCCGATATACGGCAAGAGTTACTACGTGGTGGATTCCTGGAGGAACCCGATCGGCTACGTAGGCAGCCCCAAACGCGTGGTCCACAATCGGGGGTTCTGCGATCTGTACTCGGCGGGGCCGGACGGGGTGACAGCGTCAAACGACAATATTGCGATCCCTGGTGTTACGGGGCCATACAACTGTTATGATACCGATGGAGACGTGTCCGAAATGGGGCCGGCCGCCATGAACGGCTGCCTGACCGTTACACGGATTGACGCCCAGCCGAACGAAGTGCTGGACGACATCAACAACTGGGACCCTCAGCAATGAGCGCGCGAGTCGAGGTGATGAACATGCAAGCATGGAGCACGGGACGCAAGGAGCGGGCCTACACGCTGATTGAGATGCTGGTGGTGCTGGCCATTATCATGGTGATGATGTCGTTGGTCATCATGTCAGTCAGCTCCATGCTGCAAAGCAACCGCATGTCGCGCTCCCTCTCGCTGATAGTGGGCGCAGTGGATGAGGCACGCACTCAAGCCATCTGCTATCGCCGCACCACCAAGCTGGACTTGACCCGGATTGATGAGGCAGGCATGCTCAGCCGCCTCACGGTCTCGGGGCCGTTCTTCAATGACAACTTCGACAGCTACAACGACGCCACAGCGGCCGCCCCTACCCCAACGCCGGCCAGCAACGGCTGGATGACCACAGGTAGCTGGGTGGGCCCCGGCCCCAATGCGTCTATCTACTCGGATGGCACGCGCTGCCTGAGGATGGCCGACGGCCAGAAATACTGGAACCTGTGCTCGCGGGTGGACACTGTAAAGCAAGAGGACTTTGAACAGATTGTGATGGCGCGGGTGAAGTTCCTGCCGAGTGCCAACCGGAGCGGGGACCGCTCCCTCAACATCTATGCCTGCATCCAAGATGCCGCGACTATGGGTGATGCCTACTGCATGACCCTGACGATCACCCCTTGGCCCAACGGGTCGGGCCTCAACAATAACAGCGCGGTGACTTTGGGCAAGTCTGGCGGAGGATCGTTGAACCCGGTGGGCACCGCCGTGGGACAGCTTGCTGTGGATTTGCCAGGGCCTCCCGTACAGGGCGGGAGTCCGGCCTCTGCTACGGCGTGCCTGATTGAGAATGTGTGGTACAGAGTCATGATCTCGGTCAAGCGCGCCACCGACAACAGCAACCCGGCATCCGCGACTACGAAGGCCACAGTGGCAGGCAAGTTCTGGGCTGACGGGCAGTTGGAGCCTTTGGCGTGGACCGTGGGGCCGCTGCAGGACAACTCCCCGCTGTTCAATGGCCCCGGGGGGTTCGGCTCGACCGGCTGTGACAGCTTGGTTGATGACGTGCTCTTCGATGGCCGCCCTATTCGCATCATCCCGGTGGGTCTGCGCCTGGATGCCTTGGGCCTGACCTCGCCGACGGCAGACCCCGGGATAGCCTCCAGTTGGGACGTGGCGCTGCTTGACAGCCCGAGCAATTTCCCCTGGGTCTTCCGCCCGGATGGGACCACGGCCCAGAGATACCTGGCCCAGTTGATGGACCTCACTTCCGGCGACAAGGCTTACATGGCGATAGATCAAAACACTGGCCATGCCCGCATGGCCCACACACTTCAGGAAGCGATACAACCATGAACTACACAACCCCCAAGCAAACCGGACCGCGCCAGCCGCGGAGGCAATGTACTGACGGGTTCAGCCTGGTCGAGGTCATGTTTGCCATCGGCATGCTGGGCATCGGCATTGTCGGCGTGCTGTCGCTGTTCACGACCGGCATTCAAGCCGCGGCCTGGTCGAACAACATGACCGCGGCGTCAATGGAGGCCCAGTCACTGTACACCCAGGTCATGGCGGAGGTGGACCCTGCCGGGAACCGGATCTATCTGTGCCGCATTGACGATCCCAAAAACCCCGTGGCACAGAAACCGGCCAACTACTGGATCCACACTGACTCAGGCTCTGGCCGGCAGTGGCTCGATCCCGTGCTGGTCAGCCCTGATATGGACTGGTGGTGGCAGTGCCGGGTCTCTAAGTACCCCATGGATCCTGATGACCCGCTGGACTACACTAAGGATGCCGATCAAGTCAACCCCAACGCCACTCCGTACCCGATAGGTCTGTACCAGATCGCCATCGCGGTGTACCGCAATTGGAAGCCGCCGGGCAAGCCGGCGATAGTGGTTTTCACGACCTTCGTAATCGCGGGCTACTGAGCGGTGGAGACAGTGCCGGCATCCCGCCGGCGCACAGGTTGGGCAGTGAGGTTTGGTGGCGGGCGCAGCGCCCGCTGAATGAGGAAGACAGAACCATGAGGCGCCCAAAGTTCGAATCGTTAGCCAGCACCCCGCCGCCAGCCCCCTCCCGCAAGAGGAGAGGGAACACCAGGACCGGTTCAGCAGCGTTCACGATGATTGAACTGTTAGTGGCCATCTGCGTGTCGGTGATATTGCTGGTGATTGTGGCTTTTGTGTTCAAGATCTCAGCCGCGGCGACCCGCGACGCCAACAGCAGGGTGGGCATGACCGAGCGCCTGCGCCTGGTGAACATCCGCTTGCGCCAGGAGATCGGCGCCATGTTGCCCATTCCGCGGCTGGATCCCAGCACCAAACCCCTCGCGCCCTACCCCGACAAACGCACGTTCGATGTCGCCGCTGACGGGACCTGGATCATGTTCGCGACTTCAACCGTGCAAGATGGCCTGCCGGTGAATGTGGATGTGAAGTATGAATTCCTCCAGAGCCCGGACGGCGATCCGCACAAGAACGTTCTGGTGCGCTGGCGAGACCACACGGGCCCATACGATAACACGACGCATCTGGCCAACCCGAATTACACCCTGGGGGACAACTCGTTCGAGGCGCCCACTAGCGGCTCTACGTACTTCAATGCCGACGTGCTTATGCAGAACGTGCGCTCGGTGAAGTTTGACGTCAGCAGCATGGACGTGCCGGCTGGTATGCCGCTCACCGACGGCCAGGCTGCAAGCAGCGTGCCCAACCCGACGGATTTGTATCCCCGCCAACTCCCTGCGGGCGTCGAACTGGACATCGAATACGGGCCGGAACAAGGGGACTTGGATAAGCTGGAGCGGCAGGATCTGTTTTTCACGGTCTACCGCGGATTGTAAGGAGCGGACCCATGCTGCAGGCGTCGCATCTAAGGGACAGGCGCAGCGCACGGAGAGGGTTCACGCTGATTGAGTTGTTGGTGGTGATAGGCATCATCGGCGTGCTGCTGGGTCTGCTGCTGCCAACCTTGTCGAAGGTGCGGCAGCAGGCGCGCTATGCCGCCGCCAAGGAGGACATGCGGTCTATTGCCACGGCACTCGAATGTTACCGCCTGCACTTTAACGCCTACCCGCCGGACGACCAGTTCGGCAGCGTCAACGATGATGAAGCCGCCTCTAAGACTCTGGCATACTTCCTGTGCAGGAGTCATAAATGGGGCAACATGCACTATGGACCGTACCTGAAGACCCCGGCTGCCGACAGGTTCAGAGACTCAGGTGGCGGCTTGAAGGTGCTGCTTTCCCCGCTGAACGACACCGCAACTAAAGGCTACTACAGGTACGTCCTTATGGAGGACCCTTTGGACGGCCGCAAACGCCGTTGTATGGTGGCTGACGCCGGCCCGGATGGATTGTGGGGCATAAACATAACCACATTGGGATTTGTCTCTACCGGCCTAACGAACGCTCAAGGTGTTCCGGCCGACCAGGATAACATTTACAGCGGAATGTAAGGAGCGCATCCATGCTGCAGGCATCACATCTAAGGGCCCGGCTCAGCGCACGGAGAGGGTTCACGCTGATTGAGTTGCTGGTGGTGATAGGCATCATCGGCGTGCTGCTGGGTCTGCTGCTGCCGGCCTTGTCGAAGGTGCGGCAGCAGGCGCGCTATGCCGCCGCCAAGGAGGCCATGACGTCCATTGCTATGGCGCTCGAGGGCTACCGCAGCGACTTTAACGCCTTCCCGCCGGACGACCAGTTCGGCAGCAACGGTGACGAAGAAGCCGGTTCCAAGACTCTGGCCTACTACCTGTGCAGGCGCCACCAATGGGGCAATATGCACTATGGCCCGTACCTGCAGAACCTGGCCGCCGACAGGTTCAAAGACACAGGTAATAACGTGATGGCGCTGCTTTCCCCGCTGAACAACACCGCGACTAAAGGCTACTACAGGTACGTCCTCATGACCGATCCCTTGGACGGCAAGAAACGCCGCTGTATGGTGGCTGACGCCGGCCCGGACGGGTTGTGGGGCGTCAACATAGACGCCGAACTGGGATTCACCCCTACCGGCCAGACGAACGATCAAGGTATTCCTGCCGATCAGGACAACGTTTACAGCGGCACGCTCTCGCCTAATACGAAATGACTTGATTGTCTGTGCGTCCGTGGCACACTGGCTGGCGCATGGGGACCGGCACAGAAGCTCTGCAGACCGTCAACGTTGCGCTGCACGAACGCAGTTACGACATCCTCATTCAACCCAACATCCTTGTGGACGCCGGGCCACTGCTCGCCACCAGGTTGAAAGGCCGGCGCTGTCTGGTGGTGACAGACCGCACCGTGGGTCCCAAGTACGGGCCCCGGCTGGCCGCGAGCCTGCAGCGCGCAGGTTTCGAGGGTTCGCTGGCGGAGCTGCCGCCGGGCGAAGGCGCCAAGACGCTGCACGTGGCCGAATTCCTCTACGACCGCTGCCTGGATGCCGCCCTGGACCGCGACAGTTGCCTGGTGGCGCTGGGCGGCGGTGTCATTGGCGACCTGACGGGCTTCGTGGCGGCCACTTTCTACCGCGGCATCGCTTTCGTGCAGGTGCCCACCACCTTGCTGGCGATGGTGGATGCCGCTATCGGCGGCAAGACGGGCGTGGACCACCCGCGCGTCAAGAATGCGATCGGCGCGTTTCATCAGCCCAGACTGGTGCTCGTTGACCCCTTGACCTTGGCCGGCCTGCCGGAGCGTGAACTGAAGGCCGGCCTGGCTGAGGTAATCAAGTATGGCGTGCTTGAGGATGCGGAGTTGTTCGCTTTCGTCGAGCAGGAGCTGGGGCCTTTGCTGCGCAAGGAACCCGCGGCGCTGGCGCATGTCCTGGCGCGTTGTGCGGCCATCAAGGCGCGCATTGTCAGCCAGGACGAGCGCGAACTGGGCGACGGTCCGCGCGTGCTGCTCAACCTCGGCCACACCTTCGCCCACGCCATCGAAGCCGCCACGCGCTTTCAAAGCTATCTGCACGGCGAGGCCCTCGCCATCGGATTGTGCCTGGCGGCCTCGCTGTCCGTTGAACTGCAGTTGCTCAAACCTGAAGTCTGCGCACGGATCAAGGCCCTGGTGGCCGCAGCCGGCCTGCCGGTGAACCTGAAGCGCGATGACCCCGACACAGAAACGCTCTACGCCGCCAGCCTTAAGGACAAGAAGATGGCCGCGGGCAACCTGCGCTTCGTCCTGGCCGAAGGAATCGGCGCGGTCAAGGTGCTAACCGGCGTGCCCGAAGAACTGGTCAAACGCGTCTGGGAAGCAGGGCGCGAGCAGTAGGACAGGCTTTCCAGCCTGTCCGGACAGCCTGGAAAGGCTGTCCTACCGGCCCACGCGCTTGTCGGCAGTATCCAGGGCTTCCACGACCTTGGCCCAAACTGCCTCTTCGCCGTCCAGGATCTCAAACTGAATCGTCAAGACCCAGAATGGGAACGTAACGCCAGCGAGATGCTGTACCAGTTTGGCGGCATCCTTTTCCGTAACTACAATTGCTTGCGCCCCCAGCGCCTCGGCATTGGGGATATCAATGAAGTCCGAGGTCCAAGCCTCATGCTCAACATGATCAGGATAACATGCATTCCCCACAAGCTGCGTCTCCAACTTCGATAATGTATCCAGGAACGCCTGAGGATTCCCCAAGCCGCACAGCGCGTAGACCCGGTTCTTTTTCAACTCCTCCAGGCTCAGCGTTTTGTCACCCGTCAATTCCCGTAGCGCCACTGGCTTGTGCCGGGCCTTCGCCAACACAGCTTTCGGGGCATAACGCGCCACCGTCTGCTCCAGGGCAGCCAGGTCAGCAGCGGGGATCATGTCCGCGCGCGTAATGATCACGACCCCCGCGCGGGCCAGTGCCTCGGGTCTTTCACGCAAACGGCCCCACGGGGCGAGATGCCCCCCGCCGAAGGGGTCCGTGGCGTCCACGAGGACGATGTCCAGGTCGCGTGCCAGGCGCCAGTGTTGGAAACCGTCGTCCAGCAGCACGGCGTCGCAGCCCTGCTCCTTGGCGCGCCCGGCGGCGGCGCGGCGGTCCGCGCCAATGAGCACTGGAACTTGCAGTTCGCCCAGGGCGGATTGCAGTTCCACGGCTTCGTCCCTGGCCTGCCCCTTGTACCCCCGCAACAGTACGGCGGGCTTGCGTCCGCGCGCAGCCAGACCGCGAGCGAAGTATTTCGTGGCGGGCGTCTTGCCGGTCCCGCCCACAGTGATATTGCCGATGCAGATCGCCGGCACGGGCGGAAAGCGTGGCGTTGCCAGTGCACGGTCAAGCCGCGAACCGAGGCCATAGCCTGCCGCCAGCAGCGGCCCGGCCCAGCGCAAACCCACCGGCAGCAAAGAGGTGGTTCTATCAGTCCCATTCATCCCATTCTTCCCATACCATGTAGTGGTAGGACAGGCTTTCCAGCCTGTCCGGACAGCCTGGAAAGGCTGTCCTACTGTATGCGCATGAGCGGGCGCAAGCCGAATCCGAAAATCAGAGCTACGGCCAGATACAGGCCGAGCCACTTTTGCCTGGCGTTCCACCACGCCGCGGGGACAGAGTCCTTGAGCAGCAAACTCACGCCCTGAAGATTGTCGTGTGTGGGGGTTTCGGGATTGAAGACAACCGGGGACTCCGGGGCCCGCCCGCCTCTGGCGCGGATTTGGAGCGGCAGTGCGTAGGTGTTGCCATTGTAGCGCACGGTGAGCGTAAAATCGCCTGCGCAGGCCGCCTTTATCAACCACTCGGCCTGAGGGCCCCGGCTATTCGGAGATTGGCTGGCTTTCTCCGCTGGCCCGGCATTGGGCTGCGCTTGGGGCACCGTGACGGGCACAATGGCCGCGCCGGCGGGGATCAGGCCCTGGTTAGGAATGATGTGCGCGAAGCCGCCCGCGCCGTCCTCGAAGTCCGCCACTACTTTGATCTCATCGCCCGGCCGCACAGGTTCAAAGCTGAGGCGCGAAGCGGTCCACGTGGCCAATACGCAGAGCGGCAGGACGCTCCACAGCGCCGGCTTGCAGGACCCCCACGCGTATCTGCCGCTGATCTTGCCCGCCAAACTGGCCAGCCGCGCGGCGCTCTCCTTGTCGCCGGTGCTCCGCGCGGTTTGAAGAAGCTCCTTGAGTCTCTTCAGGTCGGCCTTGCAGAGACCCAGCAGCTTCTGGTTGCCGAGATACTTCTGGAAGAGGTTGACGGCCAGGCCGGTGACCGCGCCGGCGATAATGAGCGCCGCCAGCGGACCCAGCAGGGTGGTCCAGCCCAGCACCCAGTCGAGCAACACGTACAGGACGCGGAGCACCGGCAAAAGGCATTGCGTGTAGAACCAGAACATCGTTGGCCTCAACCCTTCCCTGTGACAATCTCCACCCGTCCGCTGCCGCCGTCAACCTTGATCGTGGCGCCGTTCGGGATCAGCCGCGTCGCGTCCTTGAGCACTACTGCCGGAATCCCGAAGTCGCGGGCCACGATCGCGCCATGTGACAGCATCCCGCCGCGTTCCACGATCAGGCCGCGGGCCTGCACGAAGAGCGGCGCCCAGCCGGGGTCCGTGGAAGGGCAGACCAGGATGTAGCCCGTGCCGAGGTCTCCCGCCTCGCTGGTCGTTTGCAGTACGCGCGCCGGCCCTGTGCCGGAACCCGCGGCCACACCCGTTCCAGCGAATACGCCATCCGTGTGGGGCAACTTGCCAAGTTGCCCTACTTCCGTGCGCCCCAAAGCTTCGAGGTCCGTGGAGAAAAGCACTTCCGGCACGGCCATCCGGCGCAAAGCCTGCCAGCGCAGTTTCCGCGCGGCAATCTGTTTCGCCAGTTCTGGAACCGTAGCACCGGCCTCCCCGCCGGTGGGAGCGCCGGCGTCCCCGCCGGTGGGAGCGCCGGCGTCCCCGCCGGCCCCGGCGAGTTGTGCCAGCTCGTTCCGGTACAGAAAGTAAACGTCCTTCCCGAGTCCCGAGCGCCGCGCCAGTTCCTCAAGCACCTCACGCACCAACGCCATAGCCAGCATGAAGTAGTGCTTGCCGGTCTCCCGGTAAGGCACGTATTCCTGAGCGCCGCGCAAGTCCGCGCGAATCTCATCTTCCAGCGAGGCGGCGCCGTGTGCCCGCAGCACCTCCCCCAGCCCCGCCTCGGTTTCCTGGCGTTCGGTCCTCTGGCATTCGTGCAAGCCCTGCGGCGAAACGGCGGCCCGCCCCTCGCTCTTGGCGCGCTTGTAGTTCTCGATGGTGCGCACGAGCAGGCTGGGATCCTCACGCCAGCGCGGTTCCGAAAGCTCGAACTCGTTGGCAGCGCGGTGGCCGAAGTCCTTGAGAAAATCTTCCAAGCTGATCTCCCCTTGCGCCACGCGGTACAGAGCAATGTTGCATTCCACGGTCTTGTCGCCATCGAGGCCGCGCAGGAGTGAAGCAGCCAGCAGGGGGCCTTTTTCCGGGCCGAAGATCAGTTCCAGATTCCCCGCCAGGCGGGAATGATAGTAACTCGCCAGAAACCCCGGCTTCAGCGTCTCGCGGCCGAATTCGTGCAGCCCGATCCGTTCGCGTTCCTGCAACTCGGCAAGCAACTCGGTGCCGGACATCGCGGCCAGGTCTTTCTGTCGGGCGCGCCGCGCGTATTCCAGAAACGCGGGCACCTTCCACTGTTCGAATTTCACGCGGCAGTCCCGGGCGGCGCGGCGCAGTTTGCGCCCCGCGCGGAACATCTTGACGAGATAATAGGGCAGTTTCAGCAGGAACTTTGCGCCCGCGCGTTCGTAGTTGAACGTCTTGGGCGGGCCGAGCAGTTGCTCCGGCCCCACGCTCTCAAGATTGTAGGAAAGGGGGAAATCGTCGAAGAAGAGTTCCGCGGCGCGCTCGACATCCGCGTACACGCGGCCGGCCACGAGCACCAGAAAGCCTTCCTTCAGCACGCGGGCCGAAGGCGCAAAGCCCAGGTCGCGATACAAGCCGATGAAACCATCGCGGGCGGACATGAAACGCGCGATGATCTCCCAGGTCAGGGGCGTGGGGAAGGCCAGCGTCTCGCCGAGATTGTGGACGGCCCAGGCAACCTTTTTCCGGCCCGCGGCGAGGCCCCTGAGTTTGGCGATTTCCTCTTCGCGGGCGCGCGGCACCTCTTGGGCTATCTCAAGACCGCGGATGCGGCGGCTTTGCAGCAGGACGAACCGTCCGTCATTGAAACCCCACTCAATGTCTACGGCGTGGCCGAAGTACGCCTCGACGTTCAGGCCGATCTTGGCCAGTTCGGTTAGCTGAGCAGCGGAGAGCGTACCGCGGGCGTCCCGCCCGCCTTCGTCCTCGTTCTCTGCCAGCTTGCCACTGGCGGGCGGGACGCCCGCGGTACATTTGGGGGGAACAGGTTCCGCGAGCTTCTTTTCCACGACGGCCAGGTTCTGGCGTTCGAGCACGAAGATGTCCGGCTGGACGCGGCCGGAGACCAGCGCCTCGCCCAATCCTCTGGCGGCTTCAATGACGATCCGCCGCGCTGCGGGGCTGGTCGGGTCTTCGGTAAAAAGAACGCCGGCAAGTTGCGAGGGAAACATGGCCTGGACGCTGACCGCCGTGCCGGGGAGGCAGCGGACGTCGTTGCGCGCTCGGTAGCGCACAGCCCGCTCGCTGTTCCACGATTCAAAGACAGCCGTGACGGACTCGCGCAGCATGGTCATTGGCTCGGCAGGCAAGTCGCGGCCCGCAGCTTTGCGGTAAGCAGCCAGGCAGGCGTCAGCTTGTTGCCTGGCGTTCTCCCCCTCCCCTTGCGGGAGGGGGCAGGGGGAGGGCGCGCAGGCCCCCTCGAAGACCTGCTTTGGGATGCCGGAGACCGTCTCGCCGTATTGGCGGATGAAGTCTCGGTAGCCTTGCCAGAATGCCATCTTCTCCGATAGAAATGGCTCCAGCGCGGGGCTGAGACCGACATTCAGTACGGTGTCCATCATGCCCGGCATGGAAACCGCCGCGCCGCTGCGGACGGCCACGAGCAGCGGCTTGGGGCCGGCGCCAAAAGTTGAGCCTGTGGCCAACTCCAGCCAGGCGAGCGCCTGGCGCAGTTCGTCTTCCAGTCCAGCGGGCCAATTAGTAGCGCAAGCCTCCGGCTTGCGTCGCAATCCAAAGGATTGCGCTACAAGGTATTCGCGGCAACAAGCGACACAGATCGTGAAGCCTGGCGGCACGGGCAGGCCGGCTTTGCTCATCCGCGCCAGGCTGTAGCCTTTGCCGCCGAGGACCTCCGCGCTCGCCGGCTCGCCCGGCACATCCGGGCCGAAGAAGTGGATAAGCTTTAGTTCTGGCGGCGCGGTCATTAGTGTTCCTTCAGCGCCTCGCGCTGGCCAATGCCGATTATGCCGAGCTTCTCGGTCTTGAGCCAAACCGCCTCTTGGCTGATTACCGGCGGCGCCAAGACCCGGCCCATCTTTTCTTGCTCGTCGAAATTCCAAAGCCAGCTTCCCGTCATGGCATCGAAAGCCCCAGCGCGGTCCGTGGCGGCCACGATGACTGTATTCTGCGCTATGGCGGGCGCTTGGACGCCGGGGCCCACGGGGATGGCCTGGGTCTCTTCGCCGGTTTCAGCTTTCAACACCAACACCTTGCCGTTTGCGGTGGCGAAGGCCAGGTAACCTGCCGAGGCCGCGATGTAGGACGCCGGCGCTTCTGAAGTCTCGCTGTCCCAGACCTTGGAGCCGTCGGTCAGGCGGCGACAGAAGATCAGGCCGCCGTCCTTGCCCGCTGCGCCAACAAAGACCTTGTCGCCGCAGACCGTCGCCGGGCCAAGAGGAGCGGCGGGCAGGTCCGCACTCCACAGCGTAGCGTCCTTCCCTTCGTCCAGGAAAATGAGACACTTCTCTAGGGGAGCTATGAAACGATCTGGACGTCGGAATAAAGCTTCGTCCGTCCCTTCGTCCAGGCAAAGGAGACGCGGCTGCGGCGCTTTCACGGCAATGAAGATCAGGTCGTGGGCGAGACAGGGCATCCCGGCGAGCTCGCCATAATTCCGGCCCCCGCGTGTAGAATCATAGGTGGGAAACAACCGGCCTAGTTGGCTTGTGTCTCCGCTTGTGTTTGCATCGTGCACACACCGCGCCTTGTCGCCTTTGACGCTGGGCGGGCCACGGTCGTCCGCGCAGCCTGAGCGGGCGGCGTCGCCGCCAAGGCCGAACCAGAGCTTGGCTTTCTTGGCGGTGGCACCACCCGGAGTCTCAGCGAGGCAGAACAGGCCGCGGGCATAAGAACCCACGAAGAGCTTCTTTTCAGCGATCGCGGGCGACGAAAGAATCGCTTGGCCGGGCGTGAGGTTTACGGACCAGAGGAAGGAATGCTCCGGCCGCTTCACGCAGAAGATTTTGCCTTGGTCCGTCGCCATGTAGACGGCATCGTCGGTCACAGCGGGCGAACAGACCATGGTCGCGCCGGCCGAATAGATCTTGAGCAGCTTTCCGGCAGCCACGTCAATTATGTAGAGATAGCCGTCGCGGCAGCAGGCATAGGCCACGCCCTTGCTGACGGGCACGGCGCCGATAATGCCGTCGCTGGTCTTCACCTCCCATTTCTTCTCGCCATCTAGCGCCGACAGGCACCACACCGCGCCCGCGGGATTGGAGGCGCTCTTGTCGAACGTGCCGTTGCTCAAACCGATCAAAACCTTGTCATCACATACCGTGGGATCGCTGAAAGCCGGGTAAGGCGTAGGTGTGCGCCAGATCAATTGGCCGGTTTCCGCGTTGACGCAAACAACCGCCTGGCCTCTTCTGCCATTGCCGAAAAAGAGGCGCGGCGCGCCCGAGGCCGCGTCGCCGGGTTTTGTGGGCACGCGCACCACCACGGGCGAGCTGTCGCAACCCAGGAAGTTCGCGGCAGCTTCAATTTTCACCGGCGACGCGCCCTCAACACCCGCCGGCACGGCGTCCGCCAACGCGACTTTGCCCACGATAAGGCGGAGCGGCTGATCTTTCCTGGCCGCGGCCTCGCGCAGGTTGGCGGGCACGTCCCCCTCACCCCACCCTCTCCCCTCTGGGGAGAGGGCAGGGTGAGGGGCGTTGATCTCGACGAACTCCTTAACCTCGAGGACCAAGTACGACGGGTCTTCGCGTCCTATAGCCTCGGCAGGCGGCAGGCGCTCCGCAGTCCCGCAAGCGGCCACTGTCTTGCCAGCCAGTTTCGCCAGGGCCTCCGCTTGCGTGCCCTTCTTGGCGAAACAAAAGGGCTCGCCTTCGAGATGCCACAGCAGCCTTCCGGTCTCAAGTTCCATGCACCACATGCCGTCGTCCCCGGAGCCGGCGTAGGCTTTGCCCTCAAAGATGCAGGGGCTGCACTCAGCGTGGCTGGTGGTCTGCCTGGCCCAATGCAGTTTGGGCTTCTCCTTGCCACCACTAGCCGTCACAGGTTCCAGGTCCAGGCAGAAAATGCGGCTGCCGCGTTCATCGTGATAGCCTTCGCCGCACACCAGGTATTTCCCTTCGCCGCCACCAGCCGTGAACTTGCCGCCGACAGCCGGGGAAGAGAAGACCGGCTGCAAGCCCGGCTCCAGGCCTTCGCCGGTGTATTTCCAGACCTCGGCGCCGGTATCGGTGTCGAGGCAGAGTATCGCGCCCGACTTGCGGAACGGCGACTGGGCGCTCATCCCGAAGTACGCGCGGTTGCCCACGACAGCCGGCGAGGAATCAATGGAAGCAATTCGGCCGGCCGCCGCGGGAGTGTAGTTCCACAGGGTGCGCGGAGAGTCCAGCGGGCCTTTGGCGCCGGGCACTGCGCCTTGCCGTGAGGGGCCGGAACGGAACGCCGTCCACGGCGCGCCAACTTGCTCGGCAAGGACGCTGGCGCCGGCGAGCAGCGTCACTCCCCAGAGGCAAC
>JBEKKG010000038.1:0-17705 GCA_050010835.1 Planctomycetota bacterium | reverse complement strand
GCGCCGTAGTACGCCAGTTCCGAGGCCTCGGCAAAGCTCAGCCGCGGCAGCGGGCGCGCGTCCTTGAAAAGGCTGGGATCGCAGGTCATGACCCCGGGCACGTCTTTCCAGACCTGGATCTCGTCGGCGTGCAGCGCGGCGCCAAAGACCGCGGCGCTGAAGTCCGACCCGGAACGGCCGATGGTGGTGATGTCGCCGTTCTTGTCCTTGGCGATGAAGCCCGTCACGACGCACAGCTTGGCGTCATGCACTTTGAAGGCCGCGGCGATGCGCTCATAAGTGTCCGGCAGGGGCTTGGCGTTCATGAACCGCGAATCGGTCAAGAAGCCCAGATCGTAGGCGTCAAAGGCTTCGGCGTCACCGTGGCCCCGCGCGCGCAACAGCGCGGCGAAGCAGCGCGCGGAGAGCCGTTCGCCGAAAGCGGCCACGTAGTCGAAAAGCCGCGGCGTCACCTCCTTGACGATGTGGATGCCTTTGAGCAGGTCGTGCAGTTCGTCCAGAAGCTTCTCCGCGATGCTGCGCGGCAGTTTCAGACCGTCCAGAATCTCATAGTGGCGCTTGGCCACAGCCTGGAACGGGCTTTCGACGTCGCCCCTGACCGCCTTCCTGGCCGCCTCCAGCAGCTTGTCGGTTACCTTCGAGTGCGCGGATACGACGATCACCGGTTTCGAGCCGCTCTTCTTTATCTCGCGCTCCACCAGTTCCGCGCAGTTCACTATCGCCTCCGGACTGCCCAGCGACGTCCCACCGAATTTCATCACCTTCATGGCGGCTACCCCTGTCCCTTGCGAACCCGCGGCCGCCCTTGAAAGAGCGCAGCCGCGTCCGTCGCGGTCAAAACAAAGCCCGGCCGATTCGGCCGGGCAAACAATCTTTAGTTTAGATGCTTGCGGGAAAGAGTCAAGTTGGCCAGAATGCGGTTGTGGCCAGGTTTCCGGCTGTTTGGAAATCGGGATCGTGTCCCCGGAATCCGGCCGTTTGGAAATCGGGTCATGTCCCCGGAATCCGGACTTGTGGTGCAGGCATCTTGCCTGCACTGGCAGGGCGCGGATTGAGGAGGCAAGAGGGTGCAGGCTGGAAGCCTGCACCACAAGCCAGACGGCGAAGTTGGAGTGGGGCATGAAGATAGCGGCGGCTCTTGTGGCTGTGGTGCTGGCAGCGGGGACGTGTTCCGCAACCCATGCGGAGGACCAGAACCAGCAGCCGACTGACGACGCCAAGAAGAAAGCTGACGACGCCAAGAAGAAGGCTGACGACGCCAAGAAGAAGGCCGACGACGCCAAGAAGAAGGCGGAGGAAGCCAATAAGAAAGCTGAGGAGGCACAGAAGAAACAGGATGATCCCAAGAACTGGCCGGCGCGCGATTTCGCCAGCGCGGCGGCGGTTCCGGGGGCGGTCTGCGTTTATATCAAGGACCCCAAACCCAAAAAGAACCATGAAGCCGAAGCCCTGGAAGGCAAGGAGATGCTGGGCAACGAAGAGGTCCGCGTCAAACTCCGCCCTTTCAACCGCATCAAGATCAAGAGCGACGGCAGCGACGGGAAAGGCTGGCCGTCCGAATGGCTGGCCCATGCCAAGAACGGGGCCGTGCTGGTGCTTTTCAACAGCGACCCGCACAGCGACCCGGGGAAGAATGCCTTCATAGGCATGAGCGTGGTCAAGGAAAAGCTGCTGGAAATGATTGACACCGTCCTGAAATACGAAGCCGAACTTAAAGCAGCACGGGAGGCCAGAGCCAAAGAGGAAGCTGCCAAGAACCCGCCGCCGGAAACGAAGCCCGAGGTGCCGGGACTGGACATGAAGAAGCCGGATAAGGACAAGAACAAGAAGAAGCCCGGGAGCAAGGAACCGCAGGACGAGTGAGCCGATTGCAGATTGCGCAATCCGCAATCCGCAATCTGAAAGGGCAGAGATGGCTTGGACACGCAGAGACCTGCTGGGACTGGAAGACCTTTCCAAGGAGGAAATCCTGGAGGTCCTCGACAGGGCCGTGAAATACAAGGAAGCCTGCGCCCGCGGGGAGAAGAAGCTGCCCGTGTTGCGGGGCAAAGTAGTGGTCAACCTGTTTTTTGAATCGTCCACGCGGACCACCAATTCGTTCGCTCTGGCCGCCAAACGGTTGTCGGCGGACACGATGAACTTTTCCAGTTCCGGCAGTTCCGTCAGCAAGGGCGAAACGCTGGTGGACACCGCGCTGAACATCCAGGCCATGGGCGTGGACTGCTTCGTGCTGCGGCACCCTGCGCCGGGCGCGCCGCATCTCTTGGCCCGCCACGTGCGCGTGCCGGTGATCAATGCCGGCGACGGTTGCCACGAGCATCCCACGCAGGGCCTGCTGGACATGTTCACCATCCGCGAGGTGTTCAAGAAATTCGAAGGGCTGACCGTGGCCATCATCGGCGATATCCGCCATTCGCGCGTGGCCCGCTCCAACGCCTGGGGCCTCACCAAGCTGGGTGCCCGCGTCATCCTGGCCGGCCCGCCCACGCTGGTGCCGCCGGCCATCGGGGCCGCGCTGGGCGTCGAGGTCAGCCACGACATTGACCACGTCATCGCCGAAGCCGACGTGCTCAATTGCCTGCGCATCCAGTTCGAACGCAAAGCCGCCAACTATTTTCCCGGCACCCGCGAATACGCGGCCATCTATGGCCTGAACTCCGAACGGCTCAAGAACTGCCGGAAACATGCCATCATTATGCACCCCGGCCCCATCAACCGCGGCATCGAGCTGACGCCCGAACTCGCCGACGGCGCACGCAGCGTGATCCTCGACCAGGTGGAGAACGGCTTGGCCGTGCGCATGGCGGTGCTGGCGCTGTGCATGAAGGCGGCGTGAAGGAGGAGGTGTACATGAGCAGGGATGCACCAATCCAGGAGGGTTCGCAGGTCCCTCCGGCGGATTTCTTGCGCGAAATGCGCCAAAGCCTGCCGGCCGAGATGGAAGGTTTCCTGCGCTCAACTAATCCATGGTGGGAGGGAAAGCCTGCGCCGGAAACGCCGCCGTACCGCCGCTGGGCATTCAATACACTCCTGAGGAGGATGGACATCGGTTTGGCGCCTGCCGTTGTGCTGCGCGGGCCGCGCCAGGTTGGCAAGACCATCCTGCAGCGGCAGTTGATCGGCTGTCTGCTCAGCGAGCGGCAGATTGAGCCAAGACGGATCATGCTGGTCCGCTTTGAGGAGATTCCGTTGCTGAATAGCTTTTCTGCTCCGCTGCTTGCCATCGCCAGATGGTTCGAACAGCAGGTGCTGGGCTGCTCATTCAATGAGGCTGCACGCAACGGCAAGCCCGCCTACCTTTTCTTTGACGAGATACAGAATCAGCCGTACTGGGCTCCGCAGTTGAAAGCACTGGTAGACAATCACCCGCTGAAGGCGCAGGTCACGGGCAGTTCCGCCTTGCGCATCGAAGCCGGACGGGACAGCCTGGCCGGCCGTGTTACTACAATTGAACTGGGCACATTCTTGTTGCGGGAGATCGCCGAACTGCGGTTCGGCGGCACGCTGCCCCGGCTCCTTCCAGAAAACGGTCTGGACCCGCTGCTGCGGAAGGAGTTCTGGCAGGAATTGCAGCAACACGGTCTGAAGAACAAGGAACTGCGTGATCGCGCGTTCGCAGCTTTTTCCGAGCGCGGCGGCTATCCTATCGCGCACGCGCGCGCAGAAACGCCCTGGCCCGAGATAGCCGCGCAACTAAATGAGACGATTATCCGCAGAGCCATTCAGCACGACCTGCGCAGTGGCAAGAAGGGCGCCCGGCGCGATCAAGATCTGCTCGAGGAGGTCTATCGTTTGGCTTGCCGCTACGCGGGGCAGTCGCCAGGTGAAGACGTGTTCGTCAAGGAGACTAAGAAGGCTCTCGATGGCAACATCAAGCGGGGACGCATCCTCAACTATCTGAAGTTCCTGGACGGCACGCTGTTGTTGAAGCTCGTCCCGCCGCTGGAACTGCGGCTGAAGCGCCGCCAGGGCAACAACAAGATTTGCCTATGCGATCATGGCTTGCGCGCAAGCTGGCTCCGGGAGATCATTCCGCTGGACGAGGCCGCTCTGGCGGGTTCTCCGCAGAGCGACCTGGCGGGGCACATCGCCGAAAGCGTGACTGGTTACTTCCTGGCCAGCCTGCCGGATCTGGGCCTGGCACATTTCCCGGAGCGGGGGAAAGAACCGGAGGTTGACTTCGTGCTCACCGTCGGTGACAAGCGCATTCCCCTGGAGGTCAAGTACCGGCGCACAATTGATCCGCAGCGCGATACGATGGGATTGTGTGCGTTCCTGGAGAAGGAGGGGTACAGTGCGCCGTTCGGCATCCTGGTTACACTGTGCGACGGCGTGCAGATTGCAGACCCGCGCATTGTGCCGGTGTCGCTGCCCTCGCTGTTGCTGATGCGATAGCGGGGCGGACGTGCTGGCATTTGGCGCGGGGGATGATAGAAACTGTGCCTGGTTCGGTGTGAGCGATGGAAAGAATGCCTTGAGGCGACGGAAGGTCGAAGCATGTCCACACTTGTCCTTAAATCCGGCCGCGTCTTCGATCCCGCGCAGAAGCTGGATCAGGTCGCCGACGTTCTGATTGACACCGCTGCGGGCACGGTCCTCAAGATCGGCAGCGGCCTGCAAGGCGACAAAGTCCTGGACTGCAAGGGCAAGCTCGTTTGCCCCGGTTTCGTGGACATCCACGTCCATTTCCGCGAGCCGGGACAGACCGCCAAGGAGACCATCGCCTCGGGCGCCGCGGCCGCGGTAAACGGCGGCTTCGCGACCGTCGTCGTCATGCCCAATACCGACCCGCCGCTGGATAACCCCGCCGCCATTGCCTATCAGTACTTGCAGGCCAAGAATGCGGGCAAGGCGCGCGTTTTTGCCATGGGCTGCATTACGCGGCAGCGCGCCGGACAGGAACTGGCCGAACTGGGCATTATGACGCGCGGTTCCGGCGGCCAGCCCGGCGCCGTGGCTTTCAGCGACGACGGCGATGCTGTGCCCAGCAGCATGACCATGCGCCTGGCGCTTGAATATGCCAGCGCCCTGGACTGCGTGGTGGTCGAGCATTGCGAGGACCGCGCCCTGTCCTGCGGCTCCATTATGCACGAAGGCAAGGTCAGCGCGGCGCTGGGCATCAACGGCTATCCGAGCGCCGCGGAAGAAATCATCGTCGCGCGCGACATCCGGCTGGCCAAGCTGGCCAATGCGCGCTTCCACGTCGCGCACGTCTCCGCCAAAGGCTCGGTGGCCCTGGTCCACGAGGCCAAGGCCAAGGGCATGCGCGTCACCACCGAAGTCACGCCGCACCATCTCCTGCTGACCGACGAATGCTGCCGCGGCTTCGATCCGGCCTTCAAGATGGACCCGCCTTTGCGCGAGAAGTCAGACTATGAGGCCTGCCTGGCAGGGCTCGTGGACGGCACGATAGACTGCCTCGTTTCAGACCATGCGCCGCACACCCGGGAGGAAAAAGAGCGCGAGTTCGTGGACGCTCCCAACGGTGTGATCGGGTTGGAATCGTCCATCGGTGTGTTGCTCACCAATCTGGTCGCCCCCGGCAAGCTCAGTCTGGCCCGTTTTGTGGAAGCCTGGACAGCGGCGCCGGTGCGCTGCCTGGGGCTGGACCGCTTCGGTGTCACCGGCGCGCTCACGGCTGGCGGCCCGGCGGACGTCACGGTGCTGGACCCCGCTCACGAATGGACTCTGGATGTCAACGCCTTCAAATCCAAAGGCCGCAATTGCCCCTTCAACGGCTGGAAACTGAAGGGCGCGCCAGTCTACACCATAGTGGGCGGCGTGGTGCACGAGGCATTAGGCATTAGGCATTAGCCTGAACTATTCACCGCAGAGGCGCAGAGGACGCAGAGCGAGATGATTGACTTGAAGCTTCTTTCGTTTAGTTCCCCTGCTGTTCTCTGCGCTCTCTGCGTCTCTGCGGTGAATGATGCGGGCTAATGCCTCGCCGGCAGCGAGGGATGGCGATGGCACGCTGGTTTGTGTTCTTGGTTTGGACTGGCTTTATTCTCTACAGCATGGATATCTTCATTCCAGCGCAGTCGCGCGTGGTGGGGACGATTGCGCGTTTGTTTGTCTCGCTGGGCCTGCCGGCTTATACGCCCGCCAAAGTTTTCCATTGGGGCGTGTTCCTGGTGTGGAGTCCTCTCTTGGCCGGCGCACTGGAGGGTGGTTACTGGCGGCGGTTCACCGGCAGGAACCTGCGTCTTTGCGTTTACGGCCTGCTCCTCTTTGGGACACTGACAGAGGCTTTGCAGTACTTCAATCCGGCGCGCACGCCGGCCCTGCTGGACGCGGGGCTCAACGTGCTCGGGGGAGGAACTGGACTGTGCTTGCGCCGCCTGGCCGGAAGCCAGTCCGAGCCGCGAACGTAAGGGCGCCGTTTCATCAGTCCCATTCATCCCATTCTTCCCATAGCACCTGATGCAGCGGTGTATCCAGAACCGGTGAACTGAAAGGAGACGAACAGATGAGCCTGACCAACAAAATGAGCCGCCGGGAGTTGCTGACTGCTGGAGCGGTGGCGGCAGCGGCGGTCACGATTGTGCCGCGGCACGTGCTGGGCGGCGAGGGGCAGAAGGCGCCCAGCGACAAGCTGAACATTGCGGGCATCGGCATCGGAGGCATGGGTTCGGGGGACGCACGCAGCGTGGCCAGCGAGGGCAACGTCGTGGCCCTGTGCGACGTGGACGAGAGCGCGCTGGAACGCAACGCCAAATTTCACCCCAACGCCAAACACTACAGCGACTTCCGCAAGATGCTGGAGGAACAGAAGGACATTGACGCCGTATTCATCGCCACGCCGGACCACGTTCATGCCGTGGCCACCATGATGGCGCTCAAGATGGGCAAACATGTCCACTGCCAGAAGCCGTTGACCCATTCGGTCTATGAGGCCCGCATGATCGGCAAGGCGGCCAAGGAAGCGAAGGTGGGCACGCAGATGGGCAACTTCGGCCAGGCCAGCGAAGAAGCGCGGCTGATCCGCGAATACATTGCCTGCGGGGCCATCGGCACGGTGCGCGAGATTCACGCCGGCTCGAACCGCAGCCCCTGGATTTCGCCCCGCGGCATCCCGCGTCCCAAGGACACGCCGCCGGTGCCCGCCAAGCTGAACTGGGACTTGTGGCTGGGACCTGCGCCGGAGCGGCCCTATCACCCCTGCTACCATCCGTTTGCCTGGCGCGGTTGGTGGGACTTTGGGACGGGTTGCCTGGGCGACATCGGCTGCCATCAGCTTTCAGCCGTCTTCAAGGCGCTCAAGCTGGGGCACCCGCAATGGGTTGAAGCCTGCTCGTCGAATCATCCGCTCGGGCCGGAGATTGCCAACGAGACCGCGCCGCTGGCCTCGATCACACGCTGGTACTTCCCGGCGGAAGGCGAGCGCGCGCCGGTGACGATGACCTGGTGGGACGGCGGCCTCAGGCCCCCACGGCCAGAAGAACTGGAGCCCGAGCGCAAGTTTGGGGAGGGCGATTGGCTTTACATCGTCGGCGACAAGGGCAAGATGCTGGATCACCGCATCATCCCTGAGACGAAGCAGAAGGAGGTCGGCAAGCCGCCCAAGATACTGGAGCGTTCACCCGGCCACTGGAAAGAGTTTTTCAACGCGTGCAAGGGCGGCCCGCCGGCCGGCGCCGACTTCGCCACCCATGCCGCGCACCTTGCCGAGGTCGTGTTGTTGGGCAACATCGCCATCCGCGCCAAGGAAAAACTGTACTGGGACGCTGAGAACCTGACCTTCACCAACAGCAAAGCGGCCAACGCGCTCCTCAACCCGCCATACAGGCAGGGGTGGAGTCTCTGAAGCAGGACAACAGAACAGCAGAACAGCGGGTCATTGGGCTTTCGGGCTCCAGACACTCCTTTTCGGAATTCTGAGGGGACTGTTTAGTTTCAGTTAGCTGTCCGCCCGGCGCAGATCCTGCTTGGACAGAAAGCCCCTCTCAGGGCACCTAACTGTAACTAAACACTCCCAATTCTGAGACCGGGCCTTGCGCGGAATTGCGGGCGCTTTACAATTAAGTTACTGGCGCAACAGCCGATAAAAAGAAGGGCAGTTTGCATTAGCCGGAGGAGGGAACGGCGTTGGCGAGCGCATACGCATCTTCGAATCTCGCCCTGCGTCCAGTGGCAAACGACTGGCAGGAAATTCACGGTGCATGCCCAGAGCTGACGGAATGGGGGCGAAAACTCCTGCAAAAGGGGTTGGGACCCTATGTGAAATGAGTCTTGGTGGAGCCACGTTACATCTGCAAGGACTACAGGAACCTGTTCAGTCACTTCTACTCCAAGAAATTTGTCGAGCGGACGCCATGTTGCAGCCGGCTGCACTTCTTTGGGGCCTCGGACCTGGACCTCGATCATCTCCTTGGCAATGCGAAGCAGCACAGCGCCGATTATCTTGGATACAGCGTTATCCAGCCCGTGCGTGAACGATGCATTGGCAGGACTGTGGTAGACCCGCTAAGGATCGGCAACTCTCAGGACAGCTTCTTCTGCTTGCGCACGCTCACAACGGTGCATCTTAACGGAGCGAAGTATGAGGTCTCTGGGTACCCGTTCTTCTCCCAAAGCGGGGAAGCAACGGTGTGTGCCCACGTGGCTTTGTGGGGAGTCTGCCGGTATCTTTCAGACCGCTACCCGGCGTATGGGGAAGTGTACCCTTACGATATCATCCAGATGACCAGCAGCATGTCGGGGCGGCGCGTACCCTATCGCGGGATGACCTACAGTGATTATTGTGAGATACTTTCTGCATTCGGATGCCATCCTGTGGCCTTGCGCATGGACACGGATCAGAAGAGTTGGACACAAGACCCCCAGACCTTTTATGACCTGTACTCCTATGTGGAATCCGGTTTTCCAGTTCTCGCTAGTTATGGCGGGCATGTTGTCACTATCGTTGGGCACACAACCCAGAACCACGTGGGGATTCACTCCAAGGACACAGGGCAGTTCTACAACAGTTTTTCGCTGGTCAAGCAGTTTATCGTTGTTGACGACAATTTTTTCCCATACAGACTGCTCGGCTACTCGTCTGACCCAGATAATTACGGAGCGGTTTATAAAGGTACTGGCCTGTTCACGGAGACCCCCAGCATTGACAGTATCACAACCGCTGTAGTGCCACTGCCAGAGAAAGCATTCATGCCCCCTGACATAGCACGGCGGTTGGCATACAACTATTTTGGCCACCATAGTGCACAGAACCTGACAACCGGCCTGCTGGAAAAACTCAAGATTCCCCCGGACGAGCCATTGATTGCCCGGTTGTTCCTGACATCGGGAAGCCAGTTTAAGAAAAGGAAGCGCCAGAGTTCAGCAGGCGGCGTCGGAGGGGTCCCAGACAGGCTGGCCATGCTTCCGGTTGACCTGCGTCTGCCACATTTCATCTGGGTGATGGAAATATCGCCGTTGACTTTGTACAATCAAGGCTTGTGCTTTGGGGAAGTTCTTCTCGACGCTTCCGCGAACGAGGCGGAAAGTGAGTACATCTACATGAGATTGGGAAACACAGTGTTCTGTGGGGGTGAGCAAAGTCCATGTGATGATGGGCTTCTGCAGTTCGTGCAGTACACCCACAACCTGGGAGAGAGAGATGCCTGAGCAGAACGCGCAGCAAGGACATGTCCCGGTGCAGGAGTTCTTCAAGAACGCCAAGCCGACGAGCATCGCAGAGGATGTCCGGCAGGTTATCCTCCGCGAGCGGGAGAAGACGATCCTCGACCCTGGGAGAGCTAGGCGGGAGGAGGATTGGACTTTTCTCGCAAACAGGGTTGTTGGACGGGAAAATTGCTGAAACCCGCAGCTCTGGCCGTCTTCTGCTTGCTGGTTTTCTGCGCCGCCGCGTCTGAACCTACGATGGGCTGGCGCGGCAACGGCACGGGGAAGTTTTCTGCCGCGGACCCTCCTGTCACGTGGGAGCGGGTGAGCAAACTTGCCAAGGGTCTGCGCTTCCAGGCCCGCAAACCCAAGGACGGCGACACTGGCACGCCTATGCCGGACGGCACGGTGCACGAGTGGCTTGTCCTCGGTCCCGTGCCCTTGCCCGAAGGCGCCAAGGTCGAGCGCGACACGCTGCCCAACGAAGTTTCGTTTGACCCGGATGAGAACGAGAAGGCGGCTGCGCCAACGGACGCCGGTGCTCCGTTGGCGTGGACAAAGCTGGCGACCGACACCGCCTGGCTCGACTTCGCCAAGCTCTACGGCATGCGCCCGAACAATGTGGCCTACGCTTGCACCCATGTATTCTCCGAGACCGGCGGCCCGGCGCGCTTGATCCTCAGCTACGTCGGCGGCGCGCGCATCGGCATCAACGGGAAAGAAGGCAAGCCCTGGTGGGGCGTGCGAACCCCGCTGAACCTCGTCAAAGGCTGGAACCGTATCCTGCTGAAGGTGCTGTGTGGCGAGAACGACTGGTTCGTCGTGCCGTTGCTGCAAGGCAGCCCGCCCACGGAATACGAGGAGCACAACATCGCCTGGATGACGCCCCTGCCGGACGTAAAGGACGGGTTCTATGGCGCCGGCATGGGCATCGCCTCGCCCATTATCGTGGGTGACAGGATCTACCTGCACAGCGAGCCGCACGATTTCTTATGCGTCAACAAAACCACGGGCAAAATCCTCTGGCTGCAGCGGCACAGTTGCTTCGAGGCAGTCCCCGAGGAGGATCGCAAGCACCCGGCCTGGGCGCGGGCCGCGGCCGTCGTTGACAGAATCAACGGCATCTCTGAGGCCTTTGTTGCGGACGGCGCATACCCTGACCTGCTTCTCCAAAAGGCCGCGCTGGAAAAGGACTTGGAGAAAGAGTTGCGGCAAATTGACCCCGAAAAGTACACGCGGGGCGAAGTGCCAGACATAGGCTTTTCCGGCTTCACGCCCACGACGGACGGGCAGTTCATCTACGTCTGGAGCGGCTGTGGCGTGACCGCGTGCTACGACTTGGAGGGCAACCGCAAGTGGATTCGGATTGACAAACTGGCCCCGGTCGAACACGGGTTCTCCTCATCGCCGCTGCTGGTGGGCGGCAAGGTGGTCACGTTCATGCGCGACCTGTTCGCCTTTGACGCCGCGACGGGCAAACAAGCCTGGCGCATCCCCGTGGCAGACCACAAGGGGCTGAATCCTGGGGGGTTCTTCCATAGTTCAATGGCCACAGCCACCGTGGGCGGAGTAAAAGCCGTCGTGCTGGGCAACGGCACGATCGTGCGGGCCTCGGACGGCAAAGTCGTCTTCAGCACCCCCGGGATGGGCGTCCAGGCGGTGGCAACGCCTGTGGTGGAGCAAGACACGCTGCTGCTGCTGACCAGTGGCAGCATGCAGCTCTTCATCCACAAACTGCCTCCCGCCTTCGCCGACCCGCTCAAGCTGGAGACCAGGGAGGTCAAGGTGGAAACGCCCTTCCCCAAGTACTTCCTGCCCTGGCATCTTTCATCCCCCCTGGTCCATGAGGGTCTCGCGTACCTGCTGAACAATTCGGGCGTGCTCACGGTAGTGGACCTGGAGGCAGGCCGGATACTCTATCAGAAGCTGCTGGACTTGGACTTCTTCTGGGATTCCGGCGCATCGCGGGGCATCGGCAACAGCCCCGCCTTGGCAGGGGGGCACATCTACATCTTCGGCAAGGACGGCGCGGCGCTGGTCATTGAGCCGGGGCGGGCGTACAAGCAACTCGCCAAGAACAAGCTCGAGAACATGGTCATGCTTGGCCATTGGGCGGAGCGCCAGGAACGGTTTCTGTCCAGTCCCGTCTTTGACGGTAAACGAATCTACGTTCGCGCAGAGGGCCATTTGTACGCGCTCGAAGGCAAGTAGGGGATCAACACTTGATTTCCCGTCTTTTTTAGGGGATGATGAATATGTAAATGAGCTTTGGGGAGGATCATGCAATGGGTGAAGTCCGAATTAAAGCCGAGCTGACCAACGCAACGGATTTGGGTATGTTGCGGCGGAACGTCCTGAAACCATCTGAAGTCAGGAAGCTGGAGGTAGATGCCTTGGTGGACACCGGGGCCGTGTCGCTGGTGGTCCCGCCGGCGGTGGCGGACCGGTTAGGTCTTGCGCGCACCCATAAGCAAATGGCGCAATACGCTGATGGACGCGAAGAAGAAGTCTGGGTGACGGAAGGCGTGTTGGTTGAGGTTTTGCACCGGCGTACGCTGGATGAGGCGCTTGTCTTAGGTGACGAAGTGCTTATCGGCCAAACCGTCCTGGAGAAAACCGACCTGCACGTGGATTGCAAGGAACACCGGCTGCTACCCAATCCCGCACATCCGGATCAGCCTGTGCTCAAAATCAAGTAGATCACGTAATGGACATAGACAGATTCATGGCTTTCTGGGGCCACCACCTGATTATGGTGGCCATCTGGCTGACGCTCACTCTTTCGCTCAACCTCATCAACGGCTTCTGCGGGCTATTCTCGCTGGGGCATCAGGGCTTCTGGGCGATCGGTGCTTACGGGGCGGCGCTTACGGTGGTCACGCTGTCCGGCGCGGACGGGCCGACCTGGCTGGGTCTGGTCCTCAGCTTTCCCATTGGCCTGTCCTTGGCAGCCTTGTTCGGTTTCCTGGTAGGCTTGCCGTGCTTGCGCTTGCGGGGCGATTACCTGGCCATTGCCACGCTGGGGTTCAGTGAAATCCTGCGCAACGTTATCCAGAACTCGGAGGTGTTGGGCAAATCGCTGGGCATGTACTTCCCGAACCTTGTCCGCAAGAGCGTGCAGGAACGCCGCAATTACTACTTTATCTACCTGGCCTTGGCCTGGGCGGTGGCCGCGGCGACGATGGTGGTCCTGCGCAACCTGGTGTACTCATCGCACGGCCGGGCCATTCAGGCGCTGCGCGACGACGAACGCGCCGCCGAGTTGCTGGGCGTTAATCTCACGCGCTACAAGGTCCTGGTCTTTGTCACAGGGGCCGCGTTCGCCGGCCTGGCCGGCGCAACCTTCGCCAACTACAACGCTCTGGTGACGCCGGATGATTTCAATTTCAACGCCGGCGTGCTGATGGTGGTCATGGTGGTGCTCGGCGGCATGGGCAGTTTCAGCGGCACCATTGTGGCCACAGTGCTCCTCTACTTTGCGCCCGTACTTCTGGCGCTCTGGCTGCCTTCCACCAAGATACCCGTCTTCTACGATCCGACTCAAGGCGGGGTGGTCTACCGCGAGGCGAAGGAACTCTGGCAGGTGTTCTTCTCGTTGCTGCTCATCGTCGTCGTGCTCATCCGTCCGCAAGGCATCATGGGCGGGCACGAACTGCGCTGGCCGTGGAAGAAAAGGAAAGAAGTGCTGAGTGCCGGAGTACTGAGTACTGAGCACGCTTCCGGCATGGGAGACTCAGTACCTAGTACTCAGCACTCAGTACTTTGTGCCGCACGCTTGAGCAAGCGCTTTGGCGGGCTGGCCGCGGTGTCTGAGTTCTCGGTGGACCTGCTGCCGGGCGAGATCGTGGGCTTGATTGGCCCCAATGGCGCGGGCAAGACCACGGTTTTCAATCTGCTCACCGGCGTGTACGTTCCCGACGCAGGCAGCATCAGCCTCGAAGGGCGGAGCTTGCTGCGGCTGTCGCCTGACCGTGTCACAGCCAGGGGCCTGGCCCGCACGTTCCAGAACATCCGGCTCTTCAACCAGATGACTGTCATCGAGAACGTGAAGGTGGGCTTTGAGGTGCATACACGGTCCGGCCTGGCAAGCTGCATCCTGCGCAGCCGCTCATTCCGCGAGGAGGAGGAGCGGATCGAGGCTGGTGCGCGCTCTTTGCTGCGTTCCTTGGGATTGGAAGAGCAGGCCGGCACGCTCAGCCGCAACTTGCCGTACGGGCAGCAGCGCAAGCTGGAAATCGCGCGCGCCCTGGCCACGTCGCCCAAGGTGCTGCTGCTGGACGAACCCGCAGCGGGGATGAACGACAGCGAGTCGGCCGCGCTGCGGGCGCTGCTGCTGGAGATTCGCGAGCGTTACAACTTGACGATGCTGGTGATCGAACACGATATGCCGTTCGTAATGGGCCTGGCCGGGCGCCTGCTGGTGTTGGACGAAGGCGTGACCATCGCTCAGGGAACAGCGGCTGAAATCCGGAGCAACCCGGCGGTCATTGAAGCCTATTTGGGCAGGAGTGACAGCGGTGCATAGCGAGGCAGTCCTTTTGAAGGTGGAAGGCCTCAATGTCTTTTATGGCGGAATCCACGCCGTGAAGAACTTGAGCCTGGAAGTAAGCCGGGGCGAACTGACCACGCTCATCGGCGCCAATGGCGCCGGGAAGACGACCACGCTGGAGGCCATCCTGGGGTTGCTGCCCGTCGCCGGCGGCAACGTGATCTTCGATGGCTGCTCAATCACCGGGCGTCCTGCGCACGAAAACGTGCGCAATGGCCTGGTCCTCTGCCCGGAAGGCCGGCGGATTTTCCCGGACCTTACAGTGGATGAGAACCTGGATCTGGGGGCCTATAATCGGCAGGGGCGTTCGGAAGTGCAGAGCGACCTGGCGCACCTGCACGAGATGTTCCCCGTGCTGCGCGAACGCGCCGCACAGTTGGCCGGGACACTGAGCGGCGGCGAACAGCAAATGTTAGCGATTGCGCGGGCCTTGATGGCCAGGCCCAAGCTCTTGATGTTGGATGAACCCAGCTTGGGGTTGGCCCCTATGCTCGTTAGCAGGATCTTTGGGGTGCTAAAGGAGCTTAAGAGCCAACAAGTTACCATCCTCCTGGTGGAACAGAACGCGCGGCAGGCACTGGAGATCGCCGACCGGGCCTACGTGCTGGAGACGGGCAAAGTGGTTAAAACGGGACCTGCCCGCGACCTGGTATCCGACCCGCACATAGTAAATGCGTATCTTGGTGGATAGGCTTTAGGCATTAGGGCTTGCTTCCTCACTGCGCGCACCCAATGCCTCAGACCTCAAGCTTAAAGCCTAAAGCCTGGAAAAAGCCAGGATTTCAACCGCGGACCGTATATAATGCTTTGCCGGGTTCGGAGGGGTGCGTTCCAAGGGACATGATACGGCGAATCATTCGACTGATCTTAGGTTTCTTCCGCGCCAACTTCTTCGCGGGCCTGTTCATCGCTCTGCCCGTTGGGGCCACAGTTGGGCTGCTGATCTGGCTGTGGACCAAACTCCAAGGACCCTTGGCCAGGGTGTTCGATATCGCTGAAGGTGGTGACGTTACACCGTGGGGCAGCATCTTCGCGGCCATCGAGTCCTCGAACCTCAGCAAGCTTTATGTGCCGTTGATCGGGCTGTTCATCATTCTGTCGGCGGTATTATTCCTGGGCATCATCACGCGCAGCATCTTGGGGCGCCTGGCGTTGACAGGGGTGGAGAGTGTTGTAGCCCATGTGCCGATTGTAGGCATGTTATACATGGCTCTGAAACAGTTGGGGGAGGCTTTCATCACCCCGGAAGGACACTCCAAGTTTGAGCGGCCTGTGGCGGTGCAATTCCCCTGCAAGGGCTGCTGGGCCATAGGCTTCGTGACCGGGAAAGCGCTGGATTTGCTGTCTGCGGCGGCGCAGCCGGCAGAGGCGCCCAAGCAGGACTTCCTGACCGTCTTTGTGCCTACCTCGCCGCTGCCCACTAATGGCTTCATGCTGGTGGTGCCCGTCGAAGAAACCAGACCCTTGAACATGCCCGTGCAGGACGCCTTGGCGCTGGTCGTTTCCGGAGGCATCATCAACCCGGGGGACAGCCGCCGCACGCGCCATGAAAGCAAACTGACGAAGATCGTCAGGCAGAAGACCATTGTGAAGCTGAGCCTTGATCCTGATCCCGAGCACAGGGAAGAATAAGGCAGGCCCACGGCCCGAGGTCAAGGAGAAACACGGCTTGGACGAGACTATTGACACACTTGCATCCTTTACTGCTGCAAAGGACTCACGCCTGGCTTGTGCGGCGGCAGTGGTGCTGGCTGAGTTGCAGCCCCGCGAGCCCGCCGTCGTGCAGCAGCTCGTCGCGGGCCTGGAGAACGCGGACCCGGTGCGGCGGCCGTTCATCATCGAAGCGCTGGGACGCATTGGCACCGCCGAGGCGGCGGCCGCGCTGGTGCCGCTGATCAAGGCCGAAGGCCCCACCAGCGAGATGGCCCTGCGGGCCATCGCGCACACCGAAAGCGCCGCGCTCAAACCGCTCCTTAAACTGGTCGGCAACGTCTCGCCGGCCTTACTGGAGCGCATTGCGGAATGCGCGGCGCGCACCGGTGAAACCGCGGCCTTCGCCGGCTTGTGCGCCGGACTGGCCAACGCCACAGTGGAAACCTGCCGCGCGATCCGCGGCGGGCTGCGCGCGGCCCTGGCCAGCTTCAGCGCGCAGGCCAAGGAACGCCTGCACAAGCAGCTCGAACAGTCTTTCGCGGACGAGAAGCTGGCCGGGCACCAGCCTTCGCTGATCGCACTGATGAAGATTGCCGGGGACTTGGGCGACGCGGGCGCCCAGCAGGCCTTGTTCCGTTACACCTCGGACAGCCAGCCTCCGCACGTGCGCCGCGAGGCACTCCAGGCGCTGGGCGCGCTGCACCTGCCGGCTGAACAGCGCGGAAAATGGGCCGGCCGCTTGCTGCCCTGTCTCTTTGAGCACGACCTGGTCAACGTGGCCGAGCCCGCGCTGGAGGCGCTGCGCCATGCGCAACTGGGCTCCGAGCACCAGGCCCAACTGCGCAAGCTTCTGCAATCGCCCTCGCCGCGCGTCCGCGAATTCGCCATGCAGGCGCTGGCCGCGCAGGGCACACCGCGGACGATCCAGGAACTCATCTCCTGTCTCGACAGCCCTGACAGGAGCGTGCGCCAGGATGCGTTGGGCGCGCTGTCACACGCTCCGGCCGCGGCCGGGGCGCTGTGTGAGCGGCTGCTGGAATCGGACGGAGGCGAACCCGCCGCTGAAATTGCGCGCGCACTCGAGGCGCAGGCAGCGAAGCTCCCACCCAAGCTCCTCTCTGCCTTGGCGGACCAGTACGTCTCCCTGGCCACAGGCGGCGGCGCCACATCTAAAATCCCCGCGGGACAGGATGCGGCCCGCAAGGCCGAAGAGAAACGGCGCGCGATTCTGGGCGTCTTCCGCGCCTCCGCCTCCACGGTACTGGTTGAGGCCGTCTGCGCCAAAGCGCGAAAACTGCGGTTGAACGATGAAGCCCTGCGGGCTTACGAGCTGATGAAGGGCGTGGCCGGCTTGAACGGTTGGACCGATGAGTACCGCCTGGAGTTTGCTTTTGCCGGCCTGGCTTTCGGACCGACAGATTTGGCCCGCAGCGCTCGCAACGTGGACCAGAACCTGCGCATCCTGGAGGAGGCCTTGACGGGAGGAGCCAAAGAGCCGGAGGAACTGGCCCGCGTGATCCTCAAAGACGCGGCGCTCAGCCGCAAGGTTCTGTACTTCCTGGGCTTCCATTTCATCGAGCGCCTTCGCGAGCAGCGGCGCTTGGGCCAGTTGATCCTGGAGCATTTGGCCGAGAGCCGCACCGAAGAAGGGCGGCAGGCGAAGGAGAAGCTGGCGTTGGAGGGCCTGGCCAACCTGCGCGGCGCCAAGGCCGGGATTCTGGAGGAACGCGCCAAGGTGCTGGCTGCCGCGGCCACTATGGCGGCCGTGGATCGCGCCCGCGAAGAGAAAAAGGAAGAAGCGGAAAAGAAGAGCCGTCCCGCCAAGGCCAAGCCGGCGCTGGCTGGCAAGAAGGGGGCCAAGAAGCGGTAGGGCCTTGACATTCTCCGCGAACTGTGG
>JBEKKG010000037.1:0-19513 GCA_050010835.1 Planctomycetota bacterium | reverse complement strand
ATCGAGGAAGTGCGTCAAGCGCAGCCAGTCATACGCGGCCTGGTGCAGGTCATACCGCGGACCCGCACAGGCGTAGCGCGTCTTGTGGCTGACGACAAATACCGGGATTGCCAAGGCGTGGCATTCGCGCAGGAACTCGGCCGCACCGGGGAACGCTTTGGCCTCCGCCATGCGCGCGCCGTAGACATACCCCTGCAAGCGGGTCCACTCCTCCTCTTGCCGCTGGCTGCGGAGGTAATCTCGGACTGCCTCCTTGCTGGGCGGCGTGTGCGGCGGGATGAGAGTCTGTTCGCAGGCCGTGGTGAAGAAGACCCGGTCATAGCAGACGAGCGTATTGTCGAAGTCCACGCCGAGGCGCACGCCCGCCTCACTTTGCAGAAAGGTCAAGCATCGGCCTGGCCGTCTTGCCGTTCTCCAGGTCGGCCAGCGCCTGATTGATGTCCTCCAGGCGATAGAGCGCCCCCATCAGCGGCCGGACTGAGAGCTTGCCTGCGGACAGGAGACGCACGTAGCGGAGGTAGTCCCGGTCGGGCTGGCTGTCGCCTCCCCAGGTGCCCCGCAGTTGTTTGCCGTGGTTGAACTCCCGGGGCTCCACTTCGAGCGTCTCGCCAAAGTGCGCGTTGCCGACCACCACGGCCACCCCGCCCTGATTGCGCACACAGGCAAGCGCCTGCTTCATGGCGGCGGGCCTGCCGGTCACCTCAATGGCAACGTCGGCCCCGCCAGGGCATAAGCGGAGGATCTGCTCCACGGCATTGTTCCCGTCGGACAAGACCACGTGGCTGGCTCCCGCCTGCCTGGCCAGTTCGAGCTTCTGTGGCAGGATATCCACCGCGATGAGCGGACAGCAGCCGGTGGTCGCAGCGGCCGCGAGCGCACACAACCCCACTCCGCCCGCCCCAAACACGACCAGGCTCTGGCCGGCACGCACTCCCGCCGTGTTCAGCACCGCGCCGGCCCCGGTGGCCACGGCGCAACCGACGTAGGCCATGAGCCGCATGTCCACCCCTTCCGGCAGCACAGTCAGCCGGTTCTCCGCGAGCAAGGCGTGCCGGTTGAACGTGGTGATGCCGCCCGCATTGACTTGGCGCCCCGCCCAGTCGTATTTGGTATTGGGCACGTCAATGCCGCTGCCCTTAATCCAGGACAGGATCACGCGGTCGCCGGGTTTGACCTTGCTGACCTCCGGGCCGGTCTCCAGAACCACGCCGCTGCCTTCGTGTCCCAGGCAGTGCGGCAGGTACGGGTCCTTGCCGCGGTACCCGCGGGCTTCCAGAAGCTGGGTGTGGCAGACGCCGCTATAGAGCACCTGCACCAGGACCTGCCCGCGACGCAGTTGCGGTATTTCCAGCTCGGCGAGAACCAGGGGCTGCTTCGGTTGCACCAGCACTGCGGCTTGGGTCTTCATGTCTTGGCTTCCTCCTCCTTGAGCACTTGAGTAATCGCACGGGCAACGGCAGGGGCCGTCAAACCCCAGCGTTCGCGCAGGTCCTTTTGGTGGCCGGCCGCATGAGGGAAGTCGTCCGGCGTGCCCAGACGCAGGAGCCGCGCGCGCCGCCCCTTGCGCTCCGACAGCCACTCGGAAACGGCGCCGCCGAGGCCGCCCAGCCGGCTGTGTTCCTCAAGCGTGACCACGAGGCCAAAGCGCCCGAAAACGTCTTCCAGAAGCCGCTCATCCAGCGGTTTGACCGTGTGAAAGCTCACGACTTCGGCGGACATACCGGCGGCCTGCAACAGGTCCGCCGCGTTCACGGCGGTGGGCAGCAGGTTGCCGGTGCTGAGCAGCGCGAGATCGCGGCCGGTGCGCCTGCTGGTGCATAACCGGCTCCCCCTTCTTGCCGAGGCGCAGGTACACAGGTCCGGTGTGGCGCAAGGCAGCGCGGAGGGCGGCGCGGACCTCCAGCGCGTCCCCGGGGCAGACCACGGTCATGTTGGGGAGCATTCTGAGAATGCCGATATCCTCGCAGGCCAGGTGGGTGCCTGCATTCTCCGCGTAAGACAATCCGCCGCCGACGCCGGTGATGACCACAGGCAAGTTGTGATAGCAAACGTCCACTCGAATCTGCTCCAGACAGCGGAGCGTGTTGAACGCCGCGATGGTGTAGGTGATCGGCCGCAGCCCGCAGAGCGCCAGGCCAGCGGCCACGCTGGTCATGTTAGCCTCGGCCACACCGCAGTTTAGAAACCGGTCGGGATACCGCTCTTTGAAGGTATCGAACATGCGGTTGCCTATGTCGCCAGACAAGAGGACTATCCGCGGGTCCTGGGCCGCCAAGGCCGTGAGCTCCTGAGCGAACGCGTCTCTCATAGCAGTCCCAACTCCCGGTGTGCGGTCTGGACTTCCGCCTGAGTGGGGATTCGGTAATGCCAGTTGTTGTCATCTTCCATGAAGGAGATGCCTTTGCCTTTGACGGTGTGTGCCACGAGTGCCCGCGGTTTGTCGGCTGTAACTTTGCCCAGGGCGGCCAGCAAGGCCTGGAGGTCATGGCCGTCCACCTCTTCCGCGTCCCAGCCGAAGGCCGCCCACTTGTCGCGGAGGGGCGCGAGCTCGAGGACTTCATTGCTGCGCCCCGTCGCCTGCCATTTATTGTAGTCCACCACCACGCAGAGATTGCCCAGTTTGTGGCGCGGCGCCATCATGGCGGCTTCCCAGGTGCTGCCTTCGTTGCATTCGCCGTCGCTGATGACCACCAGCACCCGAAACGGCTGGCGCAGGATGCGGGAAGCCAGGGCCATGCCCAGCCCCAAGGACAGGCCATGGCCTAGCGAACCTGTGGCCGCCTCAACCCCCGCTATGCAGCCTGGGCCAGGGTGTTCCGGCAGGCAGCCACCGGCTTTGCCGTACTCCTGCAACAGCGGGACGGGGAAGAAACCGCGCTGCGCCAACACGCAGTACAGGGCGCTGGCAGCATGCCCCTTGCTGAGGATGAAGCGGTCTCGCCCTGGCTGCGCCGGCTGGGAGGGATCAATCTTCAGGATGCCCCAATAGGCCGCCACCAGAATCTCGACGCACGAAAGCGACGAACCCAGATGCGCCGAATGCGCGCGGCACGAGTTGGCGACCAGTTGCCCGCGGATCTCCCGGCACAAGGCTTCGAGATCAGGAGTTCCCATCACCGGCCACCTTTCCTGGCACAGGGCCTTGCCGCTCCACTTTCAGTTGTTGCATGGTCTTGATGTTGTAATACCGCGCGTCCGTCATGGGGTTCGGGATGCGCCCTGACCGGAACGGCCCGGCCAAGCTGCGCACTGCGTCCTCAATTGTGTGCTGGGGCACAAAGCCCAACTCCGCGCGCACCTTGTCGGAGTTGATGTGGTACGAGCGGTTATCGTCACTGTGGACGTACTCCAGCACGATGTCCTTGTCCCCAAGTGTCTCGCGGACCAGCAGGGCGATGTCTTCCACGGAACGGTTCTGGAAACCCACATTGAAGGCCTTGCGGTGGAGCGCCGCGGCCGGTGCTGTGAGCGCCAGTTGGTAGGCGCGCACCATATCCAGGATGTTCAGGTTGGGCCGCAGTTGTTTGCCGCCAAAGATGCGGATCTTGCGGTTGACCAGGGCGTGAATGGTGAGGATGTTGACCGTCAGGTCCAGCCGCAGGCGGGGTGCATAACCGCAAACTGTAGCGGGCCGGAGAATGACCCATTCCATGCCGCGCAGGTCCGAGCAGGCCTGCAAGTCGCGCTCGCACGCCAGCTTGTACTTGGAGTAATCGGTCAGGGGCAGGGGTGCGGCGTCTTCTTTGACATCCGGCGTCTCTTTCACGCCGTAGATGCTGGAAGAACTGGCATAGATGAAGCGCTTGACACCTTGCGCGGCGGCGCCATGCAGCAGTCCGGAAAATGCATCGTAGTTGATGGTCTTCCCGAGAGCGGGGTCCAGTTCAAAGCTGGGGTCGTTGGAGATGCAGGCCAGGTGGATGACGGCATCCATGCCTTGGAGTTCCGCTTTCAAGCGCGCGCTGTCGCGAATGTCCAGTTTCACCAACTGGAGACGGCTGTCGCCCGCGTACGGGGCAAAGAAGTCCTGGCCGAACCAGAAGAGATCAACCACCTTGACGCGGTAGCCGTCTTGCAGAAGCTGGGGCACGAGTGCGCTGCCGACATAGCCTCCGCCACCGGTTACCAGGACGGAACGAAACCCATTGGGGTTGGAAACCGCAGCCAAGTTCGCCTCCTAGCCTTCATTATTCACCACAGAGCACACAGAGAGCACAGAGAAGAATTGGGTCTGCGCAGATCCCGAATCACTTCATCACTCTGTGTTCTCTGTGGCCTCTGTGGTGAACCGTCCCTTACTTCAGCAGTGATGAAACATGCCGCTGCAATGCCACCATCTGGATGGCCTCTTTATTCCCAATGACGCCGCAGGCCTCGGCGCCCGCAACGTTGCCGATGAAGCCGATGACATCTATGGGCAGCCCCAGCGCGGCACAGGGCGCTGTGAGGGCCAGCACCGCATCTCCCGCTCCCATCCGGTCCACGATCCTCACGGCGAAGGCCGGCACCTGGCAGAACCCTGTGGCTTCGTCGTAACACAGGGTGCCCGACTTGCCCTGCGTTACCAGCAGCCGCTTGCAGGAGGTCCGCTGGGCAATGGTTTGGACTAACTCCTGAAGGCTGGCGGACTGGTTGCGCGTCTCCAGGCGCGCCTCGGGTTCGTCTATGGAGATGAAGTCGGCGCGGGGATACCGCGAGATCATGTTGAACCCGCGGTTCCCGGCATTGGTCTGGGCATTCACGGCCAGGAACTTGGATTTCTTGCAGAGCAGGCGGATGGCGTTGTCTGTCAGCAAGCCGTGCCCATAGTCGGCCACCAGGACAAGATCAAAGCGCGGCAGGAGTTCTTCGAGCTTGGCGCAGAAAGCCTCCTCCTGCTCGGAACCCAGGTTTTCGTTCCGCATCGTGTACACCTCAAAAAGCTTGATGCCGGAATGGTCCTCCAGGAAGCGGTGCTTGGTGATGGTGGGCGAGTCCGGTTTGCGGATGAATTGCGCGTGTACGCCGCTGTTCAGCTTCGAGGTGATGAAATCAATCTGGGAGTCTTGTTCGCCGATAAGGCTCAAGAGCGCGACGTTGGGGCTGAAGTTCGCGAGGTGGTTGGCGATGGCCAGCGCTCCGCCGGCATACTTCTCGGTCCGCTTGTGGCGGGCCGCGAGGATGGGTTCCTTGTTGGCCTTGGCCATGACGTCGCAGAAATCGTACTCATCAATGATGACCTCGCCGACGATCAGGATTCGCATGGAGCTGATGGCTTGGACATGCTGCAGGATCTCCGCCTCCGTGTGTTGCTGCATGAAGGTCCTGAGGAAACTCCTGGTCTCGGGCGTGAAAAGATCGAGGTAGTTGTTGATCAGTGTGGAGGCGCTATAGGTCTCCTCGTCCGTCAGGACCAGCTTGCCGCCGGCAGCGGCGACAGCCTGTTCCTCTGCGCCAATCGCGTCCGTGTGGTCCCTCTTGCCCTGCCCTTTCACCAGCCCTTTCACGAACATGTCCGGCTTGAGGAGGCGAATCGTCTCGACGGCCGTCGGCCATTTGTTGATGGCGACATAGTCCACGCAGGAGAGCGCGGCGAGGGCCTCTGCGCGCAACCTGTCCGGGAAGGCCGGCCGATGGGGACCCTTGTTCACGTGGGCGTCTTGTGTCAGGGTCACCACGAGCACATCGCCCAGTTGGCGGGCCGCCTGCAAGTGCTTGATGTGTCCCACGTGCAGAAGATCGAAAACTCCGTGGCAGTGGACCACTTTCTTCCCCGCGGCTTTCAGCGCGGCTACTGTGGCCGCCAGGGACTCCAGTTCCAGGACTTTGTGCTTGGGACATGTCGGGTCCATACAGGCTGGCCCGGTGTCGGCTTGGCTGCCTGGGTCTGACGGCAACTTCGGATCGGCTTGCTCCGTTTTCATTGGCTGCACCACCACTGGCGGAGCGAGAGGGATTCGAACCCTCGAGACGGTTTCCCGTCTACACGCTTTCCAGGCGTGTTCCTTCGACCGCTCGGACATCGCTCCGCTGCCGGCCGTATTGTCACATTGTCCCCGCGGCCACCGAGACCCACAGCCCTTGTGGGAATTCCGGAGGGACCTGGACCCTGTTCACTCTATGCCGCGCGCCGTTGAAATCCAGACGCTTTCCAGGCTTGAGGTTTGAGGGGGAGTGTTTAGTTTCAGTTAGGTGCCCTGCGAGGGGCTTTCTGTCCAAACAGGATCTGCGCCGGGCGGACAGCTAACTGAAACTAAACAGTCCCGGTTTGAGGGTTGAGGCATCAGCAATCAGGCCTCTCCTCCTCGCCATGCGCGCTTCAAGCCCCAAGCCTCAATCCTATTTCCCCGGCCAGGCTGACTTCAACTCGTACACGTTCAGGGAGACGAGCTTCACCTCGCCGCCTGCGGCGTAGACTTCCAAACTCTTGTCCTTGACCTTGGGCAGGAAGCACGAGGTCATCGAGAGTTTCCCATCGTTGCCAAAGACCTCGATGGAGGTCCGGTCCAGAAGGATCTGCAATCGGATGCGGTTGTTGACCGGAATCAGTTCAGCGCTTCTGGTCAAACACGACAGCCTCTTATCCTTCACTGAGTATGCAATTGCCTGGCCGCGGACTTTGAAGCCGAACTCGGCGGCGTCGGCCAGCTCGATCTCCGCACGGATATCGAAGAGGTCGCCGGAGAGCTCGGCCAGCGGATTCTGGCCAGGCCTGAGCGCCAAGTCATTCCAGTTGTGCTCCTTTACACGGAGCTTCTCGACCTCCTGCACAGGCGTGCGGCACAGGCGCAGGCCCTCAGGGAAAGTGCGCAACTTCAGCTCGCAGGGAAAACTCATCTGCTGGTTGAAGGGCATGCGCGGGTACTTGCCCCCGTTCATCCAGGAAATCTGAATCCTGCGGCCGTCCGTTTCGGGGATGTCGCTATACGACTGGACGGCGTAGTAGTTCTTGCCGTGGTCGGCGGCCTGCGGCGTGCCTTCGTAAGTAAACTTTTGCCCGTCGAAGGCGCCGCTCAGGTAATGTCCGTTGGCGGCGGTGAAGACCCACTTCTTATTGTTCTTGTCGCCGTCCACGGGCATCTCGAAGAAGTCGGGGCATTCGCCGCAGCCGGGGACGGTGATGTCCTGCAGGTGGGTCCAGGCCTTGAGGTCCGGCGAGGAGAAGAAAGCATAGACGTTGCCGTCCTTGAAGAGCACCATGATCCACTTCTTGCCGGGTTCATACCAGACCACCTTGGGGTCGCGGTTGTCCCCGATGGTGTGCGGCAGGACAGGGTTCTTCTCATACTTTACGAACGTGCGCCCGCAGTCGTTGCTGAAGGCGATACATTGGGTGAACGGTTTGCCGGCCGCAGTGTAGATGGCGACAATCGTCTTCTCATCGCCTTTCTGGAAGCCTGCCGTGTTGCTCCAGTCCACCACGGCGGAACCGGAAAAGATCGTGCCCAGGCCGTCGGGTTCGATGGCATTGGGCAACTGCTCCCAATGGACCAGATCGGGGCTGACAGCGTGCCCCCAAGTCATGTTGCCCCAGTTGATGTCCGTGGGGTTGTGCTGGAAAAAGAGGTGGTACTCGCCCTTGTAGAAGACCAGGCCGTTGGGGTCGTTGGTCCAGTTCTTCCGAGGTGAGAAATGGAACTGCGGCCGGTACGTCTCGTTGTAAAGTTCCGCCACGTTGACCTCCTCTGCCTCCGCCTGCTGTTTCTTCTGATCGCTCTGCACGATATGGTCCACGTTGATGTGGCCCCAGCCGCCGGAGCACTTGTCCACGATCTGGATGCGCGCCGGCTTGCCGGCAAACTCGCTCACGTCCCAAGTATACCAGTCCAGGTGCTCGTCGTCGGGGCCGGTGGCCGTGCGCACGACTTTGTCGCCGACAAGCAGGTTGATGCAGGTCTCATCCGGATGGTTGCCGCCGCCGATGAGGAAGACGATGAACTTGCGCTCGATCTTGAACTCCGGCGACGTCAGCGTGCCCTGCGAGCGGTCGCCATCGAGGTAGCTGTTCACCAGCCCCTTGCCGAGGAACCCGGTGACTTCCTGCTGGTTCGGCAAGGTGCCGTGGGCAGGACCTTTGCCGAAGGCCTCGCCGGTAGTCGTCCACTGGCCGTAGTCCTCGCCCTCGAAGTCGGCCAGCAGAATATCCTCCGCGCCGGCCGCTGGCCACGCACAGGCGAGCAAAGCGCAGGCGGCGGCACAGAGCCAGGCAGGTTCAAGCGCTGCTCTCATGGGTCCTATTCCTCCCTAGTGGATCGTGGCGCGTGGATCGTGAAGCGTGGATCGTGGCGCCAACCACGTATCCCGCATCCCGCACCACGCGCCACGATCCACGAACCACGCTCCACAGTTCACTCCGGCGCCGCGGCTTCGATCTGCTGCAAGATTGGCGAAAGCCTTTCGGTTGCGAACCTCATTGAGTCCGCCAGAATCACACTGAAGCCAACAGAACTGGCCACCAGGAGCACCGCCACTGCCCAGTTCAGCCGGCGAAATGCTTTGAGCGCGGGCGCGGCCAGATACAGGCCCAGCAGGGCGATGATGACGATGACGGCGTCAAAGCTGGCGCGTTGCCAATACGGGCCGCCGAGATGCACCCACATTCCGAATTCATCAAAGGTCAGCGCCAGACCCACGCCATAGGCCAGCGCGGTCAGCCGCAGAGCTTTGCCTTCGGGCTGCCGGAAGAGGAGGAACGCACCCACGATGGAGAGCAGAAAGATGCCGTAGTTGAGATGGTGGATGTGGGTATGGGTGGAGCCCATGTGCAGGTACAGGCTGTGTATGCGCCGGGTCATGATTAGGATCACAATCGTTCTGGCCAGGATGAACGTGACCACAAACGCAAACAACACGTTGCGCGCCAGGCGCCGCTTGTCCACAGGGGCTGTGTTGTCAGGAGTCATTACCGTTCCTTGCCTGCCGGTTGCGTGGCGGCGCCTTGTTCACCGGCATTCCGGCTGGCAGAGCGGCTGTCGTTCACAACGCAGTAACAGTTTGCATCCTCCTCGCGCGCAAGCTTGAGCAACCCCTCAGTCTGTTTTCGCCTCACATGAATGTACAGAACATTGATAGGGCCCTCGCGTCCCTCTGCGTCCAGAGCCGTGACGCGGAAACCACGTGCGCGAATCACGGCCGCGAGCTCCTGGCCTTTATGCGTGAATACCGCAACGACCTGATAGCCGAGCCCAAGCCAGCCTTCCACAGTGATCCCCAGATACGTGCCCCCTGCAAATCCTGCCGCATAAGCAACCGCGTACGCCGGATTAGAGAAGTTCTGAAGGACCTTCGCCACTACCAGGATGAAGATTAGGGCTTCGAAAAACCCAAGAATGGCAGCCCATTTCCTGCGCCCCTGAACGATGAACACGGTTCGCACCGTATCCAAAGTAATGTCCGTCACTCGCGCCAAAACGATCACAAGACAGGTAAGAAGCACTGCAGAGTCCACGGCTTAGGTCCTCAGCTCAGCAGGCTCCGTTTTTGGAATCCGATCTGCCGATTTCTCCTGTGGGCGCCACACCTAACTTTTGATGGAGCGCCGTTAAGATGGTTTCTGTTGTTGCCTTGGCGCTCATCGCCTCTGTGTTGATGATCAGGTCATAGAGCAACTGGTTGTGTATATCGTTGTGGAAGTAATGGCAGGCCGCTTCCGCACGGTCGCGGTCGCTTTTGTCCACCTCTGTCTGGGCCGCCTCGAAGGCCAGCTTTTGTTCGGCGGCGATCCGTTGTACCCGCGTCTTGAGAGGTGCGATCAACCGCGCGCTCAGACCGAACTGGCTGGGCAGAATGAAATGGCCGCCTCGCCCGACGATGACCACATACCCGTGGTGTCCCAGCGCAAGCATAACTTGCCGCAACTGGTATTCGTAACGGGTTTCGTCCAGGCCCTCCTGCGCGAACATCGAGGCGATGAGGTCCTTGATTGCCCCGCGATCTTGTTCATCCAAACTCTCGATAAGCTCACGGCGCACGTGAGTCTTCTTTGCGATTTCGTCCACAATCTCTCGATCGTACACCTGCCAATCCAGCCGTTTTCCGACAAGCTCGGCGACCGTGTGGCCGCCGGCGCCCCTCTCCCTCGAGATTAGCACATAAGGGCCATAGGAGATGTCGCCCGCCCTGCTGCGCGCCTGCCGCTGCTGGTTTCTCTCCAGTTGCTGCCGTGCCGCCCAGCGGGCGACTTGCCTCCTGACGAATTTCTCAACGTCTGTCATGACCGTTACCTGCCAGTCTGCGTTTGCCGCTGCAAAGACCTCTTCTGTGCCTCATTTTCAAATCGTAGTCCGTCACCGAGTTGCGTCAACAGCTTGTGCCACAAGTCCGGTTATGCACCCTCAGTCCCCCAGCGCCCACTTGACGCCGCAACCCGGCTTGCCTTCCCAGTAAGGGTGCAGTGAGAGGCCGTTGGTCTTCACCGCGCTCTTACCCGCGCCAAAGAGCAGCGCCGGTCCCTGGTTGTTGTTCACGCGGAAGGTAAAGCCGAACTTCTGGCCGGCCTTGGGCTGCCACTGTTTGAGTTCGGTCCAAGGGATCGCCAGTTCATAAGTCGTGACTTTCCCAACGCGCTTGATCGCGAGCTGCCCGCCCGGCACGGGGCCTTGATCGCTTTTCGCGCGCGGCTGGCGCGGGTAGTGGTGGCCGCGCGGCACGCCGGGGGCCAGCAGCCGCCACAGTTCCGTCCCGCCGTCCAGACACGAGTATGCGGCGTATTCGTAATCGGTATCCGGCATGGCGTGGAAGCCCACGGGCACGCGGTCTTCGTCGCTCTTCAGCTTGTGATGGGCGTAGCCTTCGATGACGTCAAAGCCGAGTTGCAGCGTATCGCCGGACCAAGGCGACTCGTTCCACGGGACCCGCTTGTAGACGTACGTTGCATCCGCGAATGTGGCAGCGGGATTCCGCGCTTTGGCCTCGAAGTAAACCCTGGCGGCCGTGCTCTCCAGCGCCAGTTTGGCCTCGGGATCCCCCTTCAGGAACTCCTGGTACGCGGCCCACTGCGGATCGCTCTTCAGCGCCGCGGCCGTCTTCGGGTCGCGCAGGTTGGCGCGCACGAATTTCTCGTAAGGCCGCAGCCTTTCACAGATCTGGTCGTCCTTGGCGCTGCGGAAATATTGGTCCTCATCCCATTTCTCAAGGCGCTGGTGGCCGGGGTAATCGGTGGGGTCGTTGACGCGGGCGGCCACGTACAGGGACTGCTCATCCCAGGCCAGCTTCACTTCCGCAAAGCTGCCATCTGGCTGCGCATCCTTGAACTCGAGGAAGGGCCGCCACACCTGCGCGGTGGGATCAATTTTCTGGAGCTTGGCGTCCACGATGACCCCGATGTCCTTGTCCCAATCGCTCAGGTCGCCGTCAATTTTCTTGGTGCTTTTCCTGGCGACGAGGACGTACATGGTCTCCTTCCACTGCGCCTTGCCGGTCTCGCTGCTGAAGTCATAGGCGAAGACATAAGTGTTGGTCGGCGAAACCTTGGCGCTCGCGACGGGAAACTCCAGGTCCTTGCTTTGGCCTGCGTCCAACTCCACGGCTGCGGAGGAAGCCTTGAGCGTCAGGCCGTCCGGCGGCGTGACGGCTAGCGTGCCCTTGAGCGGCTGGTTGAGCAGGTTGTGGAGCGTGACGCGCGCCGCCACTGCTGGCGCATCCACCGGCTCGTTGAAATCGCGCGCGATGATCTCGACCGGCCGCACACCTTCGAACCGCGCTGCCTGAAGGCGTTGGGCGATGAGGCCGGGCCCGCCCTTGGGGGCGCGAATGTAGTGCGGCAGATAGTTGACCGGCAGGACGATTTTCTGCCGGCCCTCGAATTCCCGGTTGCCCGCCACGTCGTAGAACTCCAGCCCGCCGGCGTCCTCAATCGCCAGTTGTCCGCCTTCCTGGAGGTTGAACTGCCACCAGAGCGCGTCGGCCGGGTCGGCGCCATGCGGGGCGAAGAGCCTGCCGAAGAAAACCACTACGGCATCGTCACCCTCCCCGAACTGAAACGCCCAGGGCAGATGGTTCAGGAACAGGACCTTTTGGAAGGGCTTGCCCGTGCAGAAGACGTTGAAGACGTTGGACGCCAGCGCCACGGGGTTGGGCATTTGGAACCGCATCGGGGCGCCGGGCACGCTGAAATACGTCATTGCGGGATGCCAGGGCGTCACGCGGTCCTGGCCGCTGGCCAGGAACTGGCAGACCACCTGCGGCAGCAGCAGTTCGGTCGCGGCTATCCAGGACTCGGTGTCGGTGCTCTCCTTGCCCCAGTACTTGGCCACCATCGGCCCGTAGCTGGTGCGCGCCGGCACGTAGTGGTCGGTGAAGAGGTCGAGCAGCTTGATCATCTCGTCACGGTCTTCGCCGACGAGGAATTTGTCTTCCGTGTTCATAATGGAACAGGCCGCCGCGGTCTTGATGCGCGGATCAACCTTGTGGGCGTTCTCGGCGATGAGTTTCATCAGGGCGCGGTAATGCACGGAATCGCTTTCCCAGCCGCTGATGGAAATCCCCTCCCACGGCTCGTTCCAATGCTCGATGGCCCACAATGCCCCTGCGCCGTTGTTCCAGTAGCGCGCGCAGAAGGCCTCGATCCATTTTCCAAAGGCCTCATAGTGCTTGGGCGAGCAGGAGAAATCCGGTTTCTCGGGGATGCAAGCGGGAGTGGGCTGCCCGAACGGCATGGCCCAATTGGCGTGGCCGCCCATAGTGACCAGCGCTTTGACTTTGGCCTCGGCCAGCGCGCCGAGCAGCGCATCGTACCTGGTCCACTCGTACTTGCCCGGCTGCGGCTCGGACCAGCCCAGTTCGATGCGCACGCCCTTGATGCCCAGCCGGCCGAGGGTCTGCGCGCGCAGGCGGATCAGCTCCGGCTTCTGGTCGTCGTGCGTCAGGAACTGGCCTTCGCCGAAAACGGGGGCGCTGACGTCGAAGCCCTCCTTGGGTTTGTGGGCGCGCAGCAACGTGCAGAGAAACTGCGGGTCCTGCCCGTTGGGGGCAAGGGTGACTGCGTAGGTGCCGTAGCGCGCGGGCACGGCCAGATTCTTGACTTCGAGCACCGCCGCGGCGCCGGCCTGGTCTTCAATCGTCACCGGCACATCCAACTTGGCCCGGGATCCCAGGTTCTCGATGGCCGGCGGCGGACTCATGCCTGCTTCGGACATGCCTTGCAGGTAGTTGTTCTCGCGTGTGGCGATCTCGAGGACTTCCAGCGCCACCGACTTCAAAGGCTGGCTGCCGCGTGTGACTTTGATCTTCAGGTCCACGCTGTCGTCCGGGTAGAAGACGTTCCCAGGCTGGCTGGCGCTGACAAACATGTATTTCATGTCCGGCGCGGCGCAGCCGAGCGTTTTAAGATTGTCTTTCAACAGCAGGTCGGCTTCGGCGTGGAGCGCAGGCATGGCCAGGAGCGCCAGCGCTAACATCGGGGCCATGACATTGTGCCTGCTCAGACCATTCACAAGTCCTCCTCTCTGTTCTGTTGCGTACCGTCGCTTCAATTCCTGAGTTTGTCTACTATATTGCTCCTGGGGCGTCAACCTGAAAGCAGCCCGTGATGCACGCCCGGGGCCGGGAACAAGACGATGGTCGAGTGGCTTAACGCGGTGCGCATTGGCCTGGTGGGGCTGACCGTGCACAAATTCCGTGCCGGGCTGTCCATGCTGGGCATCATCTTCGGCGTGGCGTCCGTGGTGGCGGTGATTGCGGTCAGCGAGGGCGCGCGCGGCGAAGTTCTGAAACAACTGGCCGCTATGGGCGCCAACAACATCATGGTCACGGGCTTGGACTGGCGCGCCGGCGGCAGTGAAAGCCGCGACACGAAGAAGAAGACGCGCCTCCGCTCCAACGGTTTGACCGTTCGCGAAGCCGACGAGGCCTTGGCGGCTTGTTCTCTGGTGGCCAGGCACGCGCCCTGCCGCAAGGTCTACTCGCCTGTGCGCCTGGCGGAGACGCCCGTGGCCGCCGACGTGATTGGCACGCTGCCGTCCTTCCTCGAGGTCATGGGTTACCGGATGCGCGAGGGCCGCTGGCTGCTGCCGCCGGACGAGAAAGAAGCGCGCCGCGTGTGCGTGATCGAGGAGACCATACGCCAGGAATGCTTCAAGATCGAGGCGGCGGTCGGGCGCACGCTGATCATTGACCATGAACCCTATGAAGTCATCGGCGTGCTGGAGAGCAAGGAGGCCTCTTCGGACCAGAAGTACGAAGTCGTGGACATCAAGCAGCTAAACCGGCGCATTTACATCCCGCTCTCCGCCGCCCTGGCGCGCACGACCCGGGACCCGCTCTCGGACGAGGTCACAGAGATCATTTTCCAGTGCCGGAACGCCAGCGACGTGCACCAGGCGGCCAAGCATCTCAACCGCTGCTTTGAAACCTGGCACAACATGCAGTCCGCGCCGCCCGAGGAACGCGACTTCAAAGTCCGCGTCGCCCAGGACCTGGTGAAGCAGACCGAGGCTTCCCAGGGCATCTTCAACTATGTGATGGGCTGCTCGGCGGGTATCTCGCTCATCGTCGGCGGCATCGGCATCATGAACATCATGCTGGCCAATGTCACCGAACGGCGGCGCGAGATCGGCATCCGCCGCGCCGTGGGCGCAACGCAGAGCGACATCCTGCGGCAGTTCCTCTTCGAATCGCTGAGCATCTGTTTGCTCGGCGGGCTGATGGGCTGCATGCTGGGCGTGTGCTTCACCTGGCTGGTGCACTACCTGACGCAATGGCAGACCGTTCTGGTGTGGTGGAGCATGATCGTGGCCTTGGCGGTCTCTCTTCTGGATGGCGTGGCTTTCGGCACCTATCCGGCCTGGAAGGCCGGCAAGCTGGATCCCATTGAGGCTTTGCAGTACGAGTGACGCCCACGAACGGCAAGCCACAGAGGACACAGAGAAAGCTGACATCTCAGTGAAACGCTGTTGGTATCGGGCACCTGAGATTGCGGCAAGTTCCCTATGCCTATGATGTTATGAGAGACGCACCAGTACTGAAGGCAGTCATCTTTTGAAACGTTTTGTCGCATGATTGATCGCTCTTTGCACAGCGTTTGCGAGCCCTTTGCGTGAAGACTGAGGAGCTTTACCAAGGGAGTGGCTTCAACTGACGCAGTTCTCCGCGTCTCCGCGTCTCGGCGTGCCAGCGTCTCCGTGTCTGTGTGTCCCTGTGCGGCCCCTACACATATCTTGTTTATAGCGCGGTCAAAGCGCGTCATTTGCGCGTGATTCCTGCGTGATTCCTGCGTTGTAAGTGCCAGGTGAGTGCGTAATCCCCGCGCAGTCCGTGGAGGAGTGCCAGGGGGGAGCACAGCACACGGACTCTTCCTCCGCAAGTTTGAGCGGCAGCATCCCGCACGGCTGGTCTCTTTCCCGCCAAAGCCAGTGCGCCAGCGCAAGACGATCCTGAACTCCTGCGCCTGCGCCGGCACCTCATCGTCCAGGCGCCTTGGTTTCACCACCAAGCCAAAGTGACCCGCCCAGGCCTGGCATTTGGGATCTTGAGTTTCGGATTTCGGATTGTTGGCTGGACAACTGACTTCGTCAAAGCCTTTGTCTGACTATGCTTATCAAAACACATGCCCCGGTTATAGCCCAACCCGTTGATGTGCCGGTAGAATCTTCAATTGTCAAAGAGCCATGGTCCAAATGTGATTTGGACGACAACAGCAAAAAATAAGCAAGTGTCGTGCCAAAGTAAACAGACAGCGGGACAAAGCTGCGGTCATCGCGCCACCCGCAACGAAACGCGGCTCTGTCCCAACACTGCATGACTTCGGCCGGAAGAAGTGTGGTGTCATCGGTGCGGTGCCCTTGGCTCGAAGCAGTGCACGGAGTTAAGTGAGGTGTCCCCTGAATACTCAAGCAATCTGGTGAGCCTGAACAAGTCCTCTCCCTTGCTGTCCGCACAGCAGTTGTCAAGACTAAATCAGTATTATGTCGCCCGATTTGCCCAACTCAGCGTGAGCTTGTGAACTGGCCGTTGTCCCCCTTCCTGGAGAGCTTGAAGTTCACCGGTATATCCCCGCGGTAAGCCATTCCCGCAAAGACAAGCGCAGCCTGAACGGTCAGTCGGACAGAGTGCCCCGCCTTCCCGCCATTCTGCGAGAGGCCCTCCGTGGCAAAGCCGAGAGTGTCCAGTTGCGGCGCGCTCAGAACCAAGGCTAGAGTAGCCTTCTGTCCCGTGGTGGTTACTTTGTTCTTAGCCAGCTTCAGGTACTTGAAGCTCAGGCTTTTCACCGGCGTGGCGGGCGTGCCCTTGCCCTTGCCATCAACTGTTACCGTGCCAGCCACGTTGCCCACAGCCACCTGGATTATCTGGGTCTTTGAAAGGTCCAGGCCGGCAGGCATTTCAAACGTGCCTTTGAACGACACCGTATCTTTCTTATCAGCCTTGAATAGGAGCTTGCCGGTCAACGTGACGGCGCTGAACTTCATGTCTGTGGGCGGCGTTGTCGCCGGCGGGTTGCCGGTTTCAGCCGCGCTGATGGGCAGCGTGATGCGGGCCTGTCCAGCGGACGAGCCCGCCAGTGCCACCGCAGCCACGTAGATGCCTGGCGTCGTGAACTTGCAGACGGGTTGCGCCCCTTGAGCGGTTCCCACGAAAGTGCCCGAGGCAGCGTAGAAAGTCGTGGCCACGGCGCATCCGGCAGGCGGGCTGGCGCCATTCTGGCTGACCTGCAATTGCACCACGCCGCCGTCGCTGCTGAGCACCTGGACAGAGGTTTGGTCAACCGGATTGCTCACCGTGACGCCGGTATTGGGCGTAGGCGCCCCGGAGCCGCCCGAAGCTGGAACATAGACAATGACGTTCAATGTTTGCGACACTATGTCGGCGCCGCCGCTGGCTGTCACGGTGACTGTGAACGTCTTATCCTCGCTTACGTTGTACGTATGCGTAACCGCAGGGCCGGTTGCGGAGGCCGAGCCGTCGCCGAAATCCCAGGCTAGAGTCAGCGTGGACGGGTTGGTTGTGGCGCCAAAAGAAACCGCCGTTCCCGTCTTGGCCGGGTTGGGCGCAACGGAGGCGCTGAGGGCTTGCGAACCGCCGGTTCCGGATTGCAGGCTTTGCTCCAACGCGAAATAGTACATGCCATAGCGGCTCGACCAGCCGTGGACTTTAGATTCCGTATCCACGTAAACACTCGAATTGTAGCTTGTCGCGGTCCGCAAAGACGGGTCCACCGTGGTGTCCGGACCTGTGACACCCAGATAGCGGATGTAATCCCGGAAGGCCCGCGGCGCATAGGCCGCGAAATCGGACTCGCCGCCGTTCAGGTAGCAGAATCCCGCCGCATTGGCGGCCATCAGCAGGTACGGAATCTGGCCCCCGGTTCTGGCCGTGGGCGTGCTCATGTACTCGGGGATTTGCAGCGGCAGATACTTGCCCCCGCTGCTGGTTCCGCCGTAAGTGACCTCCATGAGAAAGCGGGTCGCACGCTTCAGCAGGGCGAGCAATTGGCCGGCATACGCCGCATCGCTCCCCGCAAAGATCTCCTCGTAAGCCTTGGCCCCGGGCTCGATGAAATAGCAGTTCTGCAGCGGATGGCGCGTGTTGGGATCGGGGTTGTTCGGGTCTCCTCCAGAGTAGACGAAACCCTTTCCGCCGGCCGCCGTTTCCCGGTCGAACACGTTTTGCAGGATGTCCTTGATGGCCTGCGGGATGGTCTTGGTCCCGTCGTTGCTGGTGTTCCAGGTTGTGGTGGGGTCAATGCGCCATTGCGTGACCAGGTTCTCGGTGAGCCAGCCCTGGAGCCGGATCTCGTTGGTGTCGCAGTACCCATTAGTATTGAAGGATTCGTAAACGTACTGCCGGACGCCGTCTATGATCTCCTCGTAGCCGTCTTTGCCGCGCGGATCGCCGGTCAACAGCCAATGCAGGGCATATCCCTGGCACCAGGTGTGGGTTGGCCGGCCGCCGCCGAAGGTGTTGCCGGGATTGTTGTGCGACGGACGCGATTCCCATTCTTTCTGCCGGTTGTAGGCGTTCCCGTCATTGGTGGTGTGGTAGATGTCAAAATCAATCTCGTGCCGGGCCATGACGCGTGCGGCGTTGGCGAAGCCCGTCAACCCGGTCCGCATGAATTGCAGATACATGCCGTAGACCCAGTCGTAATGATTGCCGGACCACTGTCCGTCATCGCCGGCCCAACGCTGGTCGCCGTAATCGTTCCAGACATTGAGGTCCAGGGCCAGGTGGCCGAAAAGAGTGATCCCGGTCAAGCCCGGCGGGTCCTCCAAATCCGCGGTGTTGACTTTGGCGCGCTGGAGTTTCTCGAACAGATCAAAGTCCGGCTGCCTGTCGGCCGGCAAGCCCGCCAGCGGGGGAGCGACGCGGCCCCAGGCCCTCGTCGAGTCATAATAGGAAGGCGCACACACCGCCAAGGGCCGCGCGGCGGCATATCCCGCGGCCAGGCCCCCGTCGGCGTTGTAACGTGTATCCACGACGGCCGCCGCCCCGCTCCCGGACACCGTGGCCTCGAAAGTCTTCTCGACGCCGCTGCCGAACACGTAGCTGCCGAAGGGCAGCAAGGCCGTCGTGCCAAAGGAGGCGCTGGTAATGGTCAAGTCAGGTTGTTTATTCAGCCCGTTTTCCCAGCCGAAGGAATCAGTGTTCCTGAAGGTGAGTTGCAGCGCGGCATCGGGCGAATTGCGGTAGAAGAACAGCCGGGCACGGAAGCAAATCAGGTTGTCGCGCAACACCGTTGTGCCGTTGAACCAGTGCCCATCAACCCGCACGACTGCCTTCAGCGGCCCGTTCTGCTCTACGACCCATGCACCCGCATCCGGCGCCGCCGTGTATGTGCCGCCGTCTGAAACAACCGTGAACGTGCTGCCGTTCAGCGCCAACTCGTTCTTGTTGAAGCTGAATGTGCCGCTGCCCGTGTTCACGGCCAGCGATGCAGGTTGGTCATCAATGCTGATTCCGGAAAGCGCCGGGTTCGTGGTTCCCGTGCGCAGCAGCAGTGCTACGGTGCCGCCCGCTGGCAGGTCGGTCTGGAAATCACACAGCAACCAGCGCACGCTGCCATCGGGCCATTTGGCGGTTATTCTGGTCTGGAGTGGCAAGGCGTTGCCGTCGCGGAGCAGGGAGACCGAGTTGGCATCGCTCAACACACTCTGAGCGAAAGGGATGCCTGAGGTCACGACCGTTGCCAACTTGTCCGTGGCCTCGGGATTGGCCACCGTAAGCGGCAGGTCAAGCGCCCGCGCCGAGGTTGAGTATCCCAATGCCAGTAAGACCGCTAGAGCCGTTCCTGTCCTGCGCATTTCTCAACCCCTCCAAGAACCGACCGCCGCGGCGAAGCATTATGCGAGCGCCGAACTTGACCTTGCTTGGGCAAAGGTTACTTCTGCTGCGTTGCGCTGCAAGGAGAGGTATTATGACATCAAGTACCTTGCAGATGCTTGTGGCCGCATGGCTCTGTTCCCGATGTCCGCCGGGATAAGGGGGGGTGCATGTCAGCAAATGTACCGCGGGCGTCCCGCCCGCCCGTGGCAGGCCGGCAGGGCGCGAGGACGAAGGCGGGCGGGACGCCCGCGGTACGCTCTGGGCCACGCATTTACTG
>JBEKKG010000036.1:0-17799 GCA_050010835.1 Planctomycetota bacterium | reverse complement strand
TCACGGCTCGCTGGAGCGCAGGCCGCAAGGACGGGGATGCAAGCCGCTCACCGGTCCTGTCCGCCCAGAGTGCCACGAGCTGCGCCTGATAGCTGCCGCTTAGCCACAGCGATTCCTCCAACGCTTTGGCCTGCTCGGCCAAGCCGGCTCCGGGACAGAACACCTCTCGCGCGCGCAGCCACGCGGCGGCCAAGGCAGGCTCGTGCAGACCGGCTTGTTGCGTCTGCGGCGCGGCGAGCCACGAACTGACAGTCTGGTAGAGCGCGCGCCTGCGCTCCCAGTTTTCGGCCCCCAGAGCCTCACGATCCAAGTGCCGCCCCAGCGACTCGGCCTGCGTCAAGGCCACGAGTGCCACCGCCTGGTCAACAAGCCTGTCGCTCGACTTCAGGAGGCGCTCGGCCAGCAGGGACAGCGTGGCGACTGACGCGCTGTGGCCCGCGGCCAGCGCGGCCGCACGCGCCACCTCGGTGTGCTGATCCTTGAGCAGGGCGGCAAGCGCTTGCACTACGGGAGAATCAGGGGGCAGTTGCGCCTGGCTGCTGACGCCGAGCAGTCCGCCCAGACCCAAAGCAGTCGCTCTCCGCACCGCAGGATCGGCAGATCCACTGCCCAGCGTGACGAAGAGCTTCTCCGCGGCTTGCAGTTCGGCTGGCGAAGGCGCGCCGGAAAACTCCTGCGTCACTCGGCCATCCTCGCCCACCGCGACCATGCGGCTGGCGCCCGGCAAGGCCCAGGCCAAGGCTGTGATCATGCCGGCATCAGGTGAGCGTTGGGCGCCGGAGATGAGCGCCTCGAATTTCAGCGTGCTCGAAACCTTGAAACTGCGCCACGGGCGCAGCGCGCCCCAGTCCGGGCCGTCCGGATCGCAGTCACGGAGCAGCAATTGCCACATTCGTTCCGTGGGGCTGATGGGGTAGACGTCGAGAGGCGCGTCCTTTTGGGGCTGGCTGGCAGCCAGCCCTGCGTAGCTGAGCAACGCCTGCGCGTCTTGCACCGGGACTTGCAGCACGCCGTCATAGGCCGAGATGCGCAGAGCAACACCGGCGGTCTGGAGCACCTCGCACTTCAGCGGCAACGCGGCAGCTTTGCCGATAAGCGCAACGAACTCGGCGACCGTCAGGCCTTCGCCCTGCAAATCGGAAAGATCAATGAACCCCGGCGGAGTTGGGGGGGGCGGGGGAAGCATCTCTTTGGGCGGAGCGGATGGCCTTTTAGCAGCCGTTGCGGAAGTGGTGCCAGCCTGGTTTTCGATCCGCGGCGGGCGTTCCGGCAGGCCCAGCCACACAACAATCGCCAAGGTTCCAACAACGAGCGCCAGAAGAGCCAGGCGCCGGCGAACGGGCCTCGCGGCCTGGGCCACCAAGGGTTGCGGGGCAGCCTGATTCTGGGGGCCTGGCGGAGGCACCGCAGGGTCACGGTTGTGCTGGCGCGCGTTCATACCGACCGCCCTTTCATTTTTCGCAACCATTCAGTCTCCGAGCCGCGCGCGCAAGCAAGCGGGCACGGGGAGCGCACGAGTAAATGCTAGAGGACTCATAGGAAGAATGCGAGTCATGCGAGCCGTTCCCTCTCCCCTGTGGGGAGAGGGTGGCGCTTTAGCGCCGGGTGAGGGGGCCACTCCACGCCCGGCATCACCCCCTCACCCCGCGTTCGCTGCGCTCACGTCGGCCCTCTCCCCACGGGGGAGAGAGTTATCATTTTTCAGTTGGCGCCACATCCGAGTCCGCAGGTGGTTTCTGGCCAGCGGCGTGCGCGAGGGCGTGGACGCCAAACTTCGCCGTGGCGGGCCGCGGGTTCCCTATCAGCCACGTCAGATTCATAGGGTATATCTCCGGATCCAAGACGATCCAGTAACCATGCCATACCAGGATCGCCAGGCCGGCCAGCACGGCTTCCCAGTAGTGTATCGTACGCGCGAGATCCACCGCCCACAACGGCAAGGCGGACAGGCTAAGGTTGACAAAAAAGAGGACCAACCCCGTGGCCGTCATGACCGTCCCGCCCCAGACCAAGGCCCAGTACTCCATTTTCTCAGTGTAGGCATAGTGGGGCAATTGCAGAGGAACTTCCCGGTGGCCCACATACTTGAGCAGCACGTTCCTGGCATCCCTCAAATCCTGCGGGACGGGCAGCAGGGCCTTGAACTGGCCACGGCCACGTGCGCTCAAAAACAGGTAGGCGACATGGTAGACGGCCAGGAGAACGAAGACGGCCGCGCAGACCCGATGGACCAACCGGCGCACGTCCGAAGCCGCGGCGAACAACTCGAACGGCCAGGACAAGAACGATTGGGGGAAACGCAAGGCGAACCCGCTCACCGCCAGAAAGATGAAACTCAACGCCAGCAGGGCGTGTTGCATTCGTTCATTGACCGTGAACCGCGGCGTGAGCACGGACTGCCTGTGATAGGGCATGCCCGTCATGGATTTATACTTCAGGTCGAACAGGTTGTGCAGCAACATGCCGCCAATGGTCAGGAAAATCAGCCAGCCATAGATGGCGCGCACCAACGTCACGCTCCAGTGCGACGGCGCTTCGGCGGTGACATGCACCCGCTCATTGATGAACCTTCTCTCCGCTCCGGGATGGCAGTGGCCGCACGTCCGCCCCAGGTTTTCGGGGTTGACCGAGGAGCGCGGATCGTCAGTGGGCAGGATCTCGTGATTGCCGTGGCACGAAGCGCAGTTGGCCGCGCGCATGTCACCCAGTCCGCCGAACAGTCCGTGGAAGGAAAGCCTGAAAGATTGCGCGCGGTCCAGCTTGAGACTGAACTTGGCGGTGATCCTCTCCGAGGCGTGGCAGGCGGCGCACGTCTTGGTGACGTTGGTGGCGAAAGTTGAGGAGAGGGGGTCGAGCCGCGAACGGATGGCGTGTTCGCCGTGGCAATCCGTGCAGACCGGCGATTCCCGAAAGCCTTTCTTGGCTGCGGCCCAATGAATACTGGCCGTATACTCTTTGGTCTCCTCCTTGTGGCACTGGCCGCAGGTTTCAGGGACCGTGGCGTGGAAAGCCTTCGAGTTCGGCAGCCGCGAGTGGTTGATGGCGTGGCTGCCGTGGCAATCCGTACAGACGGCGGCCTTGGCCTCGCCGGCAGCCACGGCGCGGCCGTGTACGCTGGCCGAATAGTCGCCGACCGCTATCGCCTGATTCTCAGTGTGGCAGACGAGGCAGGTGGCGGCGATATGGCTCCGCTGGGAGGGTGCTTTCGGATCTTTTGCCGCGGGCAGAGCGTGCATATCTCCGCTGTGGCAAGCCTGGCAAACCGCGGCGGGCCTGGTTACGCCTTTTTGCTCGAAGAACTGTTTCAGTTTCTCGGCGTGGCTGGAATCACTGAGCGCCTTGGACTCGTCGGCGTGGCAGGACTTGCACTGCACTGAGCGCGGCTTGTCACCGTGGACTTTCTTCCCGTCCGCGCGGGCGCTCTCGTTGGTTTTCAGGCCCGCGTGGCATTCAGCGCACTCCAGCTTGGTGTGGGCGGCACTGTCCGTGAGCTTCACCACCGCGGCATTCTGCTCTTGCCCCGAATGGCATTCGGAGCACTCCTTGCCCAAGGCTCCCGGCGCCAGAACTGCGGCCAGCAAGAAGAAGAAAGCCCAGGCGGCCGGCCTTAGGGGGGCGAGGTTTTCTATGTATGGCTTCCCTGGGGCCACTTACTTCTTGTCCTTATCAATGGCGTGACAAGGCGCGCAGTTCTTGGTAAGTTTGGTTGGTTCGCCGCCCGGTTCCTCCCAATGTTGGAAAGCCTTCACGGCGTAAGTCATGTCGGCGACTTCCTTCACACCGTTGGCCTGTCCGACTATAGTGTGGCACACATCGCATTTCTTGACGATGGTGTTCGTCCCGTTGACGGACTGGTGTTTGCCGTCATGGCAGCGCTCACACCCCGGACGCTCAAAGTGCCCCAGGTTGTCTATGAAGGCCCGATAATCCACCCCGTGTTCGGGGAAGAAGTTAGTGCTGTATACGCGTTTGATGTTGGGCCGGGCTTCGAACATCAATTTTTCCTGCGCGGGAGTAAACGTCTGCGCCCTGGCGTAGGCGTCCAGGGCGGCATCTATGGCGGTGAGCGCTTCGTCCTTGGTCTTGTACTCTTGCTTGAAGGCATTCAAAGCCGCGCGCTTAATGCCCGGCAGCGCGGGCGAGATCAGGCCATTGTCCATGGCCTCGTTCAAGGCCCGGTCGGGCGACTTGAAGATGTGGGACGGGCGGCTGTGGCAATCCAGGCAGTCCATGGTGTGCAGGTCCTTCTCTACCAGCGTCGCGCGGTCGAAACCCGGGGAGATGAACTCTTCCGTGCGTCCATCCTTGTAGCTCACGCGCACATAAGGGATGCTCTGCCGCTTCTCGTCCAGAGCCAGATACTCGACCTTCCAGTTGCTGCTGACATGCCAGTGGGACCCGCCCGGCTGCGCCTGCTCGGGATTGCCGCTGCCGACGTTCATCAGCAGCTTGTAGCGGGTGGGCGTGTTGGCATCGTCGGCGGCGTAATGGGTGACGACGCGCTCGACCGCGCCGGAGAACCGGCCGGGCCAGTGACAATGCTCACAGGTGTCCTGGGCCGGACGCAGACTGTGCAGCGGCGTTTGCATGGGGGTTTTATAGGTGTGTCTGAGGACTGCCCAAACCTGCTTCACCCCGGAGAATTTGGCTTTGACGAACCAGTCGGCGCCAGGACCGATGTGGCATTCGACACAGTTGACCCGCGCGTGCTGCGAGCGTTTGTAGGCCGTCCATTCCGGTTCCATCACTTGATGGCAGGCCAGACCACAGAAAGTGGTCGAATCGGTGTAATGATAGCCCTTGTATGTCCCGAAGCCAATCACGGTCAACCAACCCAGGGTGACGAGCACTGCCAGCGCCACGGCGACAACCTTGCCGCGGCTGGTATGCCCAGGCACGAAGGTCATTTCGATGCCATGCTTGCGGGTCCGCCGCCACTTCCAGGCCATACCCAAAGCGGCGACGACCACACTAATGCTGAACAGAAACGGCAGGACGATGTAAGTTATCAGGCCGCTATAAAGGCTCTCTTCCTTGAAAACCCCCAGGATCTCGAGCGCCACAAAGAAGAGCAACAGCAAACCGGTGAAGGCCATGCCGATCAACCCCATCAGGCTGATGATGTTCCTGAGGAGGTACGAGAAGGTGATCGTTTGTTTGCCGTTTACTACGGGAACGGAGTCCATGTTCGGTGTTTCTCTCCTACTGAATCAAGCCGGACCGTTCGAGCCCGCGGCCACGGCCCGGGCCATGAGCGGGGCGGTTGCCGGCACGCCGTGCCCGTCTTCGCGCCGGCCGAAGAGCGCGGCCACCGCCACTCTGACCATCAGCGTGAAAAGCAGGAAGCCGACGCCGAAAATGGCCATGGAGATCCGCAGCTCGGTGACGCTGGGCACATATTGGTAGACCTGGCCGAGCGTGTCGGGCGTGTAGCCCGGAATGATCAAGGCGATGCCCTTTTCGATGTAAACCGACAGGTAAATCATGATGCAGCCCGCGTTCATGGTCAAGGGGTTCTTCCTGGTGGCCGGCAAGAGGAAGAGGAGGAAAGCCGCCAGGCCCAGCAAGAGCGCACCCCAACCGTAGATGGCAATGGGGCTGGGCGCGTTGTGCAGGCCACTGTAGAGGTACTTGATGTGCACCAGATGCTGGGTGTCGGAGTAATATTCCTTGAAAATCTCCGCGCCGGCCAGGAACAGGTTGAAGCCCATAGCGTAGGCCATCAGCTCGGCGATCTTGTGCAGCGCCTCGTCCTTGATCTCGAAGCGCGTCATCTTGCGTACGATCTGGAAGACGATCAGGAGGATGGCCGGGCCGGAACAGAACGCCGAGGCAAGGAAGCGCGGCGCCAGGATCGCCGAATTCCAGTAGGGCCGGGCGGCCATGCCGTTGTACAGGAAAGCCGTCACGGTATGGATACTGATGGCCATGGGGATGGAGAAGATGACCAACGGCCAAACGATCTCGTGGTTGTATTCGCGGCCCTGAAAAGCGCAGTAGATCAGGTACACCACCACCACCAGGTTGAGGACCAGGTAGATGTTCAACACGAGGGCGTCCCAAGCCATCAGCGAAGAGGGGAAGTTCATGACGCCGATGAGTGGGAGCAGGTGCCAGCCGCGCTCGGGGTGGCCCATGTCCACGAAGATGAAGAGCAGACACATCACGATGGAGCAGACGGCCAGCAGCTCGCCAAAGATCACCACTTCCTTCATCGGCTTCCAGTCGTAAATGTAGGCGGGGATCACCAACATGATGGCGGCCGCGGCCACACCCACGAGGAAGGTGAAGTTCCCGATGTAGAAGGCCCAGGAGACGGAATCCCGCATGTTGGTCAGGATCAGCCCTTCTTGAAACTGGTTATAGTAGGCCGCCGCGCCCTGCAGGATCAACAGCACCAGGAGCGCCAGCCACGCATAGTAGACCCCGCTGCCGCGCATGATAATGCGCAAGCTCCCGGCCACAAACTGCAGGATAGATTTCACCGCACGCTTCCTCGCTTAAATGCCGAAGTGCGGCAAGCCAGAGGCTTGCCCCACAACCTCGCTCAAATGCCAAAGTAGTAGTAGAACCTGGGCAGGGTCTTCAGTTCCTCCTTCAGGATGAAGACGCGCTTGTTTTCCAGGATGTACCGCACTTCGCTCTTCGGGTCCAAGAGGTTGCCGAACTTGCGGGCGCCCACCGGGCAGACCTCAACGCACTTGGGATACTTCCCCTGCCGGACGCGCTGCACGCAGAAGCAGCACTTCTCCACGACGCCTTTGGGCCGGGGCCGGTTCCCCAGGTAATCAATTTCGGGATTGAATTCCTCGGACGGAACGGCGGGCTTGCCCCAGTTGAAACGCCGCGCGCCGTAGGGACAGGCAGACATGCAACAGCGGCAGCCGATGCACCAGTCGTAGTCAATCACCACGATCCCGTCCTGCTCCTGCCAGGTGGCGTGGACGGGGCACACTTTCACGCAAGGCGCCTTGTTGCAATGGTGGCAAGCCACCGGCATGTAGAACTTGCCCGGGCGGGGGACCGTTTCGGCCTCATAGTAGATGTCGGATTCATCCAGGTCCACACCCTTCTCCTTGTCCATCTCCAGCACGCTGATCCAATGGACCTGCGGCGTGCGCGACTGGTTGTTCTCCGCCACGCAACCATACACGCAGCGGCGGCAGCCAATGCAGCGGGAAATATCCAGAGCGTAGGCGAACGAGACTCCTTCCTTGGGCGGAGTGGCCTTGACCGAGACGGGCTGGCCATACTGTTCCGTGTATTGCTTTTCCAGCCGCGCCAGGACTTCCCGCAACTCTTCCTTGGACATTTCCTGGAAGTGCTTTTGGAAGAAGGCCTGCAGGGCGGGGTTCTTCTCCAGTGCTTCACAGCCCGGCAGAAGCAGGCCGGCGGCGCCGAGGGCCAAGAAGTCCCTGAGCCATTCGCGCCGGCTCTTTTCCGCCTTTGCGGCAGGCAGGGGGGCGGCAGCGGGTGGGGCGGCAGGTAACCGCTCTTTTTCCATAACTCACCTCTCTCTGGGCCGCTTCGGCGGCGGGAGCGGCTTCAACGGCTGGAACTTAGGGGAATGCGGATTGTGGCAAGTCGCGCACAGCAGGTACTCCTTCTTGCCGTCCCAGGAACCGGTCCTCTTCCCGTGTTCTCCAGCCTTCCAGTCCCTCAACCTCTCGCCGTGGCACTGGCCGCACAGCTTGTAGGATTCAGTGAAGTCCACCAGTTTGCCGTTGGCCAAGTGCAGCTTGTCAATGTTATTGAGGGTGTGGCAGTCGGTGCACCAACGGTCCGGATCGCCGTGTTTGAGCACGATTTCCTTGTGTCTCTTCTTCAGTTGGCGCGGGGTGGGATTGGGTTCCCGCTCGTCGTGACAGCCGGAACAAGGGAAAATCCCGGGAGTGAAAGGCGGCGGCGCCACCGCAATCACGTCGCCTGGGGCTGACTCCTCCTTGGCCTGGTTGGTCTGCGCTGCCTGGCCTTCCTTCTGTTCGGGCGGGTTCTCTTTCTTCTGGGACGCGTCTTCCTTGTCCTTGGGCTTGTCCTTGGGCTGAGCATCCTTGGTTTTTTCAGGCGTGGGCGGGCTCTCCTCGGAACGCGCCAGGACAATAATCAGTCCGCCACTGAGCAACGCACCCAGCGCCAGCAGTAGAGGTTTGCTACGTTTCACGTCCATAGCAGTGTCTTTCGTTTCCCGCACCGCGGGCGTCCCGCCCGCTTTCGCCCTCGCGCTCTGCCAGCCTGCCACGGGCGGGCGGGACGCCCGCGGTACAACTACTTACTGGTAGACGTGCAGGCTGCCGCTGCTGACCGCCTTGGGCAGCAGGTTCATGCCCAAATAGGTGAAAATCACCGCCGCAAAGCAAGCGAGGTTGACCCACAGGGCCCGTTTGCCGCGCCAGCTTCCTGCCAGCCGCAAATGCAGGTAGCTCAGATACGCCAGCCAGGTGATGAAAGCCCAGTTCTCCTTGGGGTCCCATTGCCAGTAGTCGCCCCAGGCCGCCTTGCCCCAGGCGGCACCCATCGCCAAACCCAAGGTCAGGGCCGCAAAGCCGAACATGACAGCCTTGTGCGCAGCGTCTTCCAGTGGCAGGGGCATCTCCGCGGCCAGGGCTTTGCGCACTGCTTCCGTTTCGAAGAAGCTGAAAAGCAGAGCCAGGAAAGCCAGCGCAAACCCGACGAACAGCCCGGCATAAGAGATGAAATAGGTTACGACGTGAGGCACGAACCAGGCGCTCTGGAGCGCCGGCGGCATCACCACCAGTTCCAGATCCGGTTTGCGCCACGCGTATACAAGACACAAGAGCGCGCCCAGCGCCGCGAACGGCACCAGCGGCCAGAGGCGATGGAGCCGCACCAGGACAATGCTGACCAGGGCGATGCAGAACGGGTACAGGAGCATCGTCTCATACAACGTCTTGAAAGGCGGGCGGCCAAGCTGATACCACAACGAACCAATCATGAGGGCGTTGAACGCAAAGGCCGCCAGCAGCAGCCAGTAGGCAGCGCGCCTGACAGCGCCGTGCAGTGTGCGCTTCTGGTCCCCGCGAAACAACGCCAGCAGCGCCAGCACTTCACCCGCCAAACCCGCCAGAGCAGCCAGGGCATAGACACCCATGCCGGCCGCCAGCCACTCTGCGCCCATTGTCGTTCCAGATAGTCCGCTCACTGCCGCCATCCCTGATTCGTTCGCAAAGAGCCCTCCCCCCTACCCCTCCCGCAAGGGGCGGGGGGGAACGCTCATCCTGGCCGCGCCACCCGCGGCCTCACGTAAAACACAAACAACACGCCCAGAGAAATCAGGACCATCCCCGCGTACACCACACCCAGCCCCGGATCATGGACGACCCTCAGGCCGGAGTATTTCAGGTCGTCATTTTTCCAGCCCGCCTGGTAGAACTCGTAGCCGCCGTAGCTCAGGGGGGCATTCACTGCGACCGCGGCCGTCTTGACCACTTGGCCGCCCTCCAGCACTGAGACCTGGCTGCGATAGGACTTCGGCTCACCGATTCTATTCTCGAAGGCCAGGACCAAGTCCCCGGGCAGCCGGCAGCGGCCACTCTCACCTCCAGCCGTCAGCGTGGCCTCGCCACTGGCCTCGCTTTCGCCCCGCTTCCTGGTCTCAAGAGTAACACTGGCCACACGGCTGGGATTGAGGCAAGTGTACTTCAACGGCAGATCGCCTTCCTTCTGTCCGTGGCCCGGCATCTTGGCAAACAACGTCTGTTTGTGGGGCGCGCCGCCTGTGGTGGTGCCGGGTTCTTCAACCAGCAGCGCGGGGTTTTGGGGATCGTTGCTGGCGGAGGCGGCGCGCTTTTTCTCGATGTCGTAAATGAAGCTCGGGAGGAACTCCACAACTTTGAACGAACGGGTTGTGCCTGGCACGTTGTAAGTCTGTCCCACCTGCACTTCGAAGGGCAGGGCGCCCTCCGCCGTGATGATGTGCCTTACAGGCCTGGATGCGCCGGTGGCGGGGGCGTATTCGTGGACGCGGAAACTGAGATCGCTCTTCTGCAAGGCGGTCCATTCTTTGGCCTGTTCCAGCTTGATGACCTGCACCAGTTGCTGCGGGACCCCCCTTTTCGCCTGATAAAGTGCGAACCGCAGTTCATCCGGGTACTTCTCCACGTCGAATTCATCGAGCCGCAGGACGAAGTCGAGCTGAATGCGCGGTCCCTTATCTCCCCCGCCTTCATCCGGCACCATGAAGTCTCGCCTTTCACCCTTATGCAACGACATCATACCCTGTACTCCATAGTGGCTGCCGATGGCGGCCCCTATGATCACCACAGCCATCCCACCGTGCCCGAGAAGAAAGCCCCACTGCGCCACACGCCAGAAAGGGCGGCGCGCTATGGCCAGGAGGAGACAGAGGACGAGCAAACCCAATAAACCGCCGAACCAGAAAGAACGGAAGACTTCCGCAAGGAAAAGGCGGTCTATCCAGTCGGTGGCGAACAGCCCGAAGTGTTTCTCCAGGAACTCGTCGGTGGCCTGCTGCGGCACGAACGTTCCCAAGGCGGTCGCCCCTGCGAGCGTAGTCAGCAGCGCCACGGCGAAGCGGCTGGAGGTGAGGGTGTCGAGAATCGTCCGGCGCGCGCGCCACAATCCCCAGGCGCCCAGAGACGCCAGGACGGCCATACCCGCAACCAGGCCCGCGCGCCACTCGTCATCCACACCGTGCTGGGCCAGGATCAGGAACGCCACCAAACCCAAAATGCGGGGAAAGAGCCGCCCAGTGGGCCAAGGCCTTGCGGGCTTAGCAGTGGAGGGAACTAGAACCAGTGATGCTGTACTTACTAATCCTGCCATGCGATCCTCGCATTAGCTCCCTCCGTTCTACTGCCGCTGTTTCCCCTTTCCTTTTGCGGGAAAGGGGAAGGGTGAGGGGTTTCCATTAGTTGACTCTTAGGGCTTGCCGCCAGACTCACCTAACTTGTCCAGATAATCCGCCGGGTAGTTTTTCCGGGGATCGGGATGTGCGATGTCCTTCAGGTACTTCTTGTAGTCAAAGGGCTTGTAACTCGGCGACTTCTCGTTGTGGCATTTCTTGCAAGTTTCAGCAGTGGGTATGGCTACGATCTCGCCCGCCGGAATCTTGACCAGTTTGTCTCCGGCCTCTTCCTCGGCCTCCAGGCGCGCTTTCACATGCTTGTTGCCCGGCCCATGACAGGACTCGCACTGGACGCCCTGGGTGGGGTCGAACTTCTTGCCCTTGCTTTCAGCCGGCTCGTCATAGGCGGTGACGTGGCAGGTTGCGCAGGCCTTGTCTTTTTGCGGTTCGGCCACGCCTTTCTCTTTGCCCAGTTTCAGGGCTGCATCCGCGGCAAGTTTGGCGAAGGCTTTGGCATGGTCTTCTTTGGCCCACTTGCCGTACTGGTCGCCCTTGCTGGGTGCGGAGTGGCAGTTCTTGCACCGCTCGGCGCCAACGTATGCCGCCGTTTCACCGGCTGGAAGCGTACTGCCGCCCAGTAACACCACTAGCGCGATGGCGCTGGCCGCTACGCGGCCAGTGTACCTATTGCGTGTGTTTCGCATCATGCCTCCTCCTCCTCCATACTGCCTCCCCCGGCATTGCAGTTCAAGAGCGCCACGTCCAGCACCGTCCGGGCGACACTGTACCGCAGAAGCGGGGCTTGTCCAGGAGAAACACTCACTAGTGCGATCCCTGGTACTGCAAGCTTTCTGCCTTATGGCACGTGCCACAGGCGCTGGTGTACGGCGTCGGCATGGCCAGCGCCGGCGTCACGCCTGCGGTCCCAACGGAGAACTTGCTGGGAACGTCCATGACGTGCGACCGGCTGTCATATTCCCAGTAGGTTATGTTGGCGTCAGATGACAGGCCGGTAGGCGTGCCCAGAATCAACCCAGGGCGTCCCGCACCCTCGTTGGCCATGCCCACCATGTGGCAGTCCTTGCAGGCGGTCTGGCTCCCCGTCATGGCGTTGCCGGCAACGGCCGTCATGTGCTGGCTGACGTCTCTGGCATGGCACCTCTGGCACAAGGGGCTGGCCGGATCGTCGGAATCGTATTGCATCGAGCTGGAGTACGGGGCGCTGTAATGGCCGCTATGGCAGTCGTCGCAGGCCACCAGATACCTGTTATTGTGTGAGTGCTTGGACGAGAGCCAGTTCGGGTAACCGAAGTGGCCGCTCTTATTGTGCAGGTTGTCGGGCCAGAAGGAAGAGAGTGCCGGTCCCTTGCTTGACACATACTTGCCCAGGAAGTCGGCTCGGCTCACGCCTGGCGGCGGGAAATTGTTATTGTCCGCAATGGAAGCGCCATTGTGGCAGCGCCCGCAGACGAGGGCGGCGCGATCGTTGCAGAGCAGCCCCGGGTTGACGAGGTACTTGCCGCCATATTGGATGGGCTGTTGCTTCTTGCTCTTACTTTTGCTCGGAGTTGTGCTCGCCGCCGGCGCCTTCAGCGCGTCATCGCGGTGCATGGAGCCTGGCCCGTGGCAGCGTTCGCAACCTATGAAAATCTCCTTAGGCACGCCATCGCCGACCAGGTCGCCTGCCCCGTTGGGATCGGCTATCGCTGTTCCCAATTTCTCCCCGGTAACCGCGTCAGTGTAGGTGCTGTAGCCGGTGAAATGGCAGCCGCCGCAGCCACCCTCAAAAGTTGAGGTCTTGCCGGCAACAGGCAGCAGCAGCAGATCGTCTTTTGTGCCATAGATGCCGTCCCTGCCCTTGCTTAACCAGCTCGTGATCCCACCGGGGTAGGGATGCCGGTTGCGGTCATAATAGCTGGACCTGCCCTGCGACGACCCGCTGAAGCCCTTATATGCAAAACCGGTATAGTGGCCATGCAGTCCGGGAATCTCCAGCAGGGGGTCCTGCGTATTCCCCATGGACCCCTTTGTCAACCCGACCTTCAAGGTGAGCGGGCTGAGCGGGTCGTTGGGGTTGTTAGGATTCACAAGCGTTATATAGTAGTTCCCATTGGACGTCAGATTTGCGGAAGCCACCCACAGATACGCTTTCATGTACACGGGCCCAGGAATGGGAGTGTCCTCGTGTACATTGAACTCCTGCCCGGATTGGGTAGGATCGTATTCCTGGTAGTAGAGCACCTTTCCGCCCAGATAATTGTCGGCCACTTTGAAAAGGTTCGTGTAGTCGTTGTCGTTGGGATGTTGGCCCAGATCCTGATTGGCTGTTAATTTGCCGGTCGTTCTGAGCGCCAGGGAATGCGAATGTTGCTTGTAGGTGGCCTTGTCCGGGTGGCACCCATAACAAGCGGTGCTGCCAATGTAGGTTGCATCCGCGCGCGCACTCCAACTGATTTTAATGTTCAGCCCGCTTCGGGCCGCGGACTTCGGCATAAACGCAGCACGGCTGACATCACCTCCGGGGAGGTGATCGGTGTCCGTGCTGGCCGGCACGACAAAGGGAAAGTAAGTCATATTAGCGTTGAGTTTCTTCACCGTGTACTTGCCGTTCTTGTCGGTCACGGCTTGCGGCAGTGTCTTGGCAACAGCGGCGTTGCGGAGGATGTCTTCAATCGGCTCGTCAAATGCTTCAGCAGTCCCGTCCAACACAGTGGCCCCCGTGATCGGCGTGGTATTAACCAGCGACGAATCCACGAAGTACACTGTGGCTTTGGGAATTGGGCGCCCCTGGCCATCGGTCACCAAGCCCTTGAGGCCCACCAACTTGGTTCTTGTCCCGGTGGTCCCGATCACCTGGTCCGCAACCAACCAGCACAGGCCCAGCGCCACTACGATGGCACCCACACGCGCCCGCCTTGAAATCATCCAACGTATCCCCTGCATGTTGCTCTCCTCTTTCTCGCTGCCCGGTATGACCCGGCAGCGGCCCCTAATCTCTCCGCCACTGACAGTCGCCCAGCAAGTTACTGCGGCGCCTGGAACTGCAACTTCGAAGCGTCGTGGCACGTGCCGCACGAATTGGTGTACGGAGTTGGCCGCGCCAGACCCGGCTGTACTCCGGCAACCCCTGCGTCAAACTTGTGGGCCACCGGTTTCCAGATGTGCGCCGACTGATCGCCTTCCCAGTAGGTGAGGTTGGCGTCTGACGACAGGCCCGTCGGCGTGCCCAGGATCAGGCCCGGCCGGCCAGCCCCGCCTTTGCCTGTTCGCGGCATGTGGCAGTTGATGCACTTCATGCCCTCCCCTGCCATAACGCTGCCGGTTTTCTCAGGCACGTGCTGGGTCACGTCAATGGCGTGGCACTGGCTGCACAGCCCCATCTGGGGATCGTCCGGATCGCCCTTGAGGAAATACCGATACGGGCTGTCGCCCATCGCATCGTGGCAATCGTCGCAAGCCACCAACTGCCGTGAGTTTCGCATGTGTTTGGACAGCAGCCAGTCCTGGTAGGTGAAGCTATGATGGCCGCCCCTCTCGAACATGCCGTCAGGCCAGAGATTGCTGGCAGTGGCGCCCTTGTTTGCCGGATTCACATATTTGGCCATATATTGTGCCCGGCTGATACCGACTGGAGGGAAGTTATTCACTTCATCCGCCAGGATGCCGCGCGGAGTGTGGCACCGGCCGCAGATGAGGCTGGCGCGGTCGTTGCCCAGGAGGCCGGGGTTAACGATGTATTCGCCGGTGGTGTCGGTTATCACAGTCTTCGAGCCCTTCTTTGTCGTAGGCGCCTGAGGCAGGGATTTCAGGTTCTGATCCCGGTGCGCCGAGCCCGGTCCGTGACACTGTTCGCAGCTTACGCCCAAATCCTGGGTAATGCCGTCACCGCCGAGATCGAAAGCGCCATTGGAGTCGGGAACGGTATGAGCCAGGGTTTCACCAGTCGTGGCGTCCGTGAATGTCGTAGTGTTTCCACCCCCCGTGTGGCAGACAGCGCAGGTGATGTCGCTTGAGGCCGCGGTAGGAACCCGCAGTGTGCTCGCGGAAGGACTCTTGGAATTGAAAGTGAAGTAATCGGCAATCGTGCCTGCAACTGCGGCTTCCACAAACGGCTTGCGGCTGCGGTCGTAGCCTGTATTAGTTCCTTGCGAGGCTGAGCCGGGCAGAGCCTGATACATGAAGAACTTGTAGAGACTCTTGAGGCCAGGAACTTTCACCAGCACGGCTTGCCTGATGTAGCCTCCCATTGTACAAGCCACCTGTAGAGTCGTTGGACTGTTGGGGTCGTTCTTGTTGATGACGTTCACCAGCGTGACGTAGTAATTCGCGTTCGTCGTCAAGGCCGACTGCCAGAGATAAACTTTGAACCAGATATCGCCGGCATTCCCAGTGGTCGGATCCACGTTCGTGCCTGGCGTGTTCTCGTGGATGACGAACTTGTTTGACTGCGAGGCACTGTACTCCTGGAAGTAGAGGATCTCGCTTGACGTGCCCGCTGCGACCGGCGTCTTGTAGTCGGTGGAGGGCACAAACTTGCTCGCCAGAGCGTTCCAGCTTGACCCTGGGTGGTCGGCCGAGTCCTGGTTGGCCGTGTCCTGCCCCGGGCGATGGAACATCAAAGCGTGGCCATGCTTCTTGTTGCTGGTCACGTCCGCGGGACCGCCCGCGCCGTGGCAGACGTAGCAAGCGCTTGCGCCTATGTATGTGGCGCCGGCCGGATAATTCCAACTGACCATGATCTGCAGCCCCGTGTGCGGGATGGCCTTCGGCACAAAAGCAATGCGGCTGGCGCTTCCGCCCGGCAAGTGGTTCGTGTCAGTAGCGGCAGGCAAAACAAAGGCGTAATAGGTCCCGTCTTTGTTGAGTTTCTTGACGCCGAACTGGCCCTTCGCATTGGTCTTGGCCTGGGGCAGGGTCTTGGCCACGGTCGCATTGTTTACGATGTCTTCAAGCGGCTCGTCGTAGGCCTCAGCCGCTCCACTGGTGATGGCCGCAGGCGTAATCGGAGTAGTATTGATCGTAGTGGAGTCTATGAAATAGACTGTCGCACCCGCCACCGGCCGGTTGTGAGTGTCGGTAACCACCCCTTTCAGGGCCTGGTATCTGATTCGATTTCCGACCGTTGCATCAACTTGGTATGCAATCAGGCCACAAAGCACCGCTCCAATCGCTATAACCGACAATCGTTTCCACTTCGCGCTTGTCTGTAACATCTTTCCCCCAGGACCCCCTCCTCTGGTTCTCGCGCCGACGGGGCACAAGACAGCTTCACTGCCCTTGCGCAAAGGCTGTGCCCTAAGCCCCCAATCCCTATTTCATTTCTTGGCATGTCACCTAAGCCCACCGTCATCGGACGTTAAGATTGCTTAGCGATTCCTAGGCCGCAATTGAACAAAGGCTCACTGCTCGTTGCTTGCTCTAACTGCCAATAGTCTGGCACGCGCTGCCAAGTATCTGGCAGACGTGGCCGCCAGGGACTTGGCCAAGGCTGACCGACACCAACGTCTGGTTGTATGGAAATTGCGTGTCTTTGACCTCTGGCCAGACGAGCACTCTGTCACGGTTCTTGTCAGAGATTGGAGTAGGAGTGAGAATCTGGCGCAAAAAATGCGATTTTTCAATTGACAATCGCGGGACAGGTGTAAAGTAATCAACCATTCCCGGTTTCGTCTTGCACGAACGGAGGGGGGGTTCGGCATTGAGAGAAATGGCGCGGCCTAGACCGCACCTTCCCAAAGGTAGTATTCTTGCGGTTGCGGGGATATTCTGTCTCGTCACTATCGCGTCCGGCATCCTGGCGGAGGAATCCGCTGAGCTTGCGGAGCCTGTGGATTTGGGTGAATCCCATCCTTTTCCGGACACAACCACTCGGGATGCCTCCCCAACCAATGCCAGGGTGGAGTTCCTCGATCCGGAGGCGGTTCCCACTTCAGCCCAAGCTGCCAATGTGCCTCAACCGGCAGCGGACACCAAGGCCGCCGGCACGGAAGCACCTGGCGAGAAGAAGTCTGAAGCGGAGAAGAAGCCCGAGGAGCAGAAGCCGGGCGACAAGGCCGAGGCTGGCGACGGGAAAGCTTCTGCAGAAGTGATTCCGCCTCCCCCGGAACCGACTGCGGAAGAGTTGACAAAGCGCCGTGAACACGCCGCGGATTTCCAATCGCTGGGGGAGAAGTTCTTCGGGTTCCCTGTGACCGGCTCCTTATATACGCGTTACCGTTTCAGAGAGGGCGCGGGTTTCCAGGACCAGGATATTTACGAGTTCCTCTCAATGGATCTTGGGGAGAAGAACCGCCAGGCGATCACAGGACATTTCGATGCCAGGGTAGCTAACGATCTGAATGGCCGCCACACTGGAGCCAAAGCCGACGTTTTCTCAGGTCTCGTGGACACCTACCAAGGGCCGGCCGATGCCATGCTCTATTCCGCCTATGCCGACTTCAACCGGATTCCCGGCGTGGACTTCCTGCGCGCCGGCAGGCAGTTCAACTACGACACTACGGAGGTAGTGCAGTTTGATGGGTTGCGGCTCGACACCAAGCCTTGGTTTGCCGAACATGAAACAGTGTTCTCGTTTTACGGCGGCTTGCCGGTTCACCAGGACGAACACAGCCAAAGAGGCGACGACCTCGCCGGCACGGCGGTCGAAGGCAAGCCGTGGAACTCCATGCGTATGCGCCTGGATTATATCCACGTTGACGACAATCTCTCCGGAGAAACCTCCAACTCCCAGGAAGTGTCCTCTTTGGGCCAGAATACGGGCGCTGGCAATCAACACAACGACCTGCTCGCACTGAGCCTGTGGCAAACCTTCCAAAAACCTGACGTGCGCGTGCAAGGGCGTTTCAGCACCCTGGATGGCGAGCCGCGCGAGGGCTTGGCCCGAGTGTTCTACAACAAGCCTGACGACAAACTGCAAGTGTCGGCCACCTACCAGGCGTGGTTCGAGCTCCAAGGGCGGCTGGCCACGGAGTTCG
>JBEKKG010000035.1:0-17841 GCA_050010835.1 Planctomycetota bacterium | reverse complement strand
TTTGAGGTGTCGGCGCTGGCCGGCGCTTACCAGATCGAGTCCGGTGGAATCAAGGCAATAGTCGGCGTGCGGGGCACGTTTTGGGTGGATTCGCAATCCCTGGATTTACTGCGCGTCGAGGAACACGCCGTGGTTCCAGGAGAAGGCCTCGGTAACCAGCGGCACCGTGGTGGCGCGCCGCCCGCCGAAGATGAACGCCGAGATGGGCACGCCCGCAGGATCCTCCCAGGCCGGATCAATGACGGGACACTGGCGGGCCGGTGTGGTGAAGCGGGCGTTGGGATGGGAGGCCTTGCGGCCACAGCCGGGAGTCCAGGGGCGGCGGAGCCAGTCGCTCAGCCCGCGGGGCGGCGCGGAGGTCATGTCCTCCCACCAGACGTCGCCGTCTGCGCTCAGGGCGCAGTTGGTGAAGATCGAGTTGCGGGCCAGGGTCCCGATGGCGTTGGGGTTGGAGTCCGTCGAGGTGCCCGGAAGCACGCCAAAGAAGCCGGCCTCAGGATTGATGGCGTGCAGCCGCCCGTCGGCGCCGAACTTCAGCCAGGCGATGTCGTCGCCGATGCAGTTGACTTTCCAGCCTTGGAGCGGCGGGTTCATCATGGCCAGGTTGGTCTTGCCGCAGGCGCTGGGGAAAGCCGCGGCGATGTAGTGTTTCCGGCCTTGGGGCGAAGTAGCGCCCAGAATCAGCATGTGCTCGGCCAGCCAGCCTTCGTCGCGCGCCATCACGGAGGCGAGACGGAGGGCGAAACACTTCTTGCCCAGCAGGGCGTTGCCGCCGTAGCCCGAGCCGAAAGACCAGACTTCGCGCGTCTCGGGAAAATGAACGATGTACTTGTTGAGTGCGTTGCAGGGCCAGGGCACGTCAGCCTGGCTGCCTTCCAGCGGCGCGCCGACGGAATGCAGGCAGCGCACGAATTCACCGTCCGGCCCGAGGACCTCCAGGACCCGCGGGCTGACGCGGGTCATGATATGCATGTTGACGACGACATAAGGCGAATCGGTAAGCTCGACACCAATTTTGGCGATGGGCGAGCCGATGGGGCCCATGCTGAAAGGGATCACATACAGCGTGCGGCCCTTCATGGAGCCTTTGAAGAGGGCGGTGAGCGTCGCGCGCATCTTGACCGGATCGCACCAGTTGTTATTCGGGCCGGTCTCCTGCGCGCTGCGGGAGCAGGTGAAGGTGCGGTCTTCGACGCGGGCCACATCTATGACATTGGAGCGGCAGTAGAAGCTGTTAGGCCGCTTTGCATCGCTCAGCCTGATGAGAGTGCCGCTGGCGCACATCAAGCGGCAGAGCTCATCGTACTCGGCCTGCGAGCCGTCACACCAGCGGACTTCGTCGGGCTGGCAGAGGTTAAGAACCTCCTGCACCCAATCCTGCAGCTTCTGATTCCAGGGCATGCGACACTCCTAGTTCGTTACTTCGTTACCCTCTCCCCAGCGGGAGGGCATGGCGCTTCAGCACCGGGTAAGGGACTACGCCAAGCCTCTTTCCCCCTCACGCCGGCCCTCTCCCCACGGGGGGTCGTACACACATAAGTCGTTATTTGTCAACGCATTGCACCCTAGATACTACCGGCTCGTTTTACCAGTAGTCTCCAACTCAAGAATAACGAGGCGAGAAAGAGCTTTTCGAGCATCTGGCTAAAAAACCGAATCTCCTGACGGCCAACCTACATGCCTGCTGCCTCGCGCCGCAACACCTCTGCGCCCCTCATATTACACTGCCATGCTTTTGCGACTTGTCAAATGGAGAATCGCCTTCGCGCCTTCGCGCGGCGAGGCGCGTAAGGCGTTAGAATGGCACAGCGTCTGGATCAGGGTTCAGGCACGGGCACCGCCCGGACCTCCGGAAGGCTCGTTGCGGCCGGCACGGTGCTGGGCGGACTAGGGATGTTCTCTTCCAGAACAAGTGGCCCTGGCGCGACGTAAAGCTCCAGGTGGAGTATGCCCACAGCGCTCTGGTCTGCGGTGGCCCCACCGGCAACCGGCTTCAGGCAGAGCCGCACCGAACGGGCCACGCGCAACAGCGGCATCCCGGCTTTGAGGCCCAACGCGGCCGCAAGGTGCAATGGCGCCGCCACAGCACTGAAGCGCTGCCGGCCGCCATCTGCGCGCAGCTTGTACCTCTCCGCCAGGACGGCGAAGAGGGAGCAGTGGCGAAAATCTATCTGCTCCAGGCCCGGAACCAGCGCCGCCTGCAGCCAAGTATACTCGTAGAAAGTCGGCACGTTGTTGATGCGCCGCACGCGCTCCAGCGCTATCCAGCCGCCGGGCGGATCTTGGCCTTCGGCCAGCGGACACGTTGGCGCAGGACCCAAGCGCAAGACCTGCGTTTCGACAGTGGTCTTCTGCGCAGCGAACGCTTCAGTGGTCCCGGTCAGCGAGAACAAGCCCACCGGCTGGGGCGGCTCGGTCACAAACGCGCCCTTGCCGCGGTGCTTATGCACCAAGCCTTCACGCACCAGGCCCTCCAAGGCCTGGCGCACAGTTGGGCGGGTAATGCCGAACTGGCGGCACAGCTCGTGCTCGCTCGGCATTTTGCTTCCGGTCTTCCGCACCTTGCTGCTGATCTCAAGGCGCAAGAGATCCTGAAGTTGCTGATACAGTGGGACGGGGGAGGAGAAGTCCAGGCTCATAAGAGATGAAATCATGCCAACGTGTCTAAACAAGTCAAGGCACAAAATTATAGTTCTTCAACCTGCGGTTACCAAAAGGGCAGTTTCACCTTTGACTTCCGGCGCTATACTGTTCTCTTCCGCGGGGGTGTTCCTACCCTCCTCGGGGACTAAGGGTAAGCGATGTCCCGCACAACCATCATTCTGCCACACGTTCCGCCGCCCCTGACGCTCTACGAACGGATGTTTCTGATCCGCGAGTTCGAGACAGTCATGGAGGAGGAGGCCCGGGCCGGGCGGCTGCCCGGCACGTTCCACAGTTCTCTGGGGCAGGAAGCGGTGGCCGTGGGCGCGTGCGCCAACCTGACCCACGACGATCTGGTGGTCAGCAATCACCGGGGCCACGGGCACTTTATTGCCAAGGGCGGGGATGTCTTCCGCATGATGGCGGAGCTGTTCGGGTGCGAGGCCGGCTACAGCGGCGGCAAGGGCGGCACGCAGCACATGGCCGGGGTGGACGTGGGCTTCATGGGCTCCAACGGCATCACCGGCGGCGGGCTCCCCGTGGCCACGGGCCTGGCCTTGGCGCTGCAAATGCGGGAGCGACCCAACGTCGTGATTTGCTTCTTCGGCGACGGCGCGGCCAACCAGGGAACTTTCCACGAATCCCTGAACATGGCCGCCATTTACAAACTGCCCGTGATCTATCTTTGCGAGAACAACGGCTGGGCTATGTCCACGCCGGTAGGGGAGGTTACCGCCGGAAACAGCATCGCGCACCGCGGCGAAGCTTACGGGATACTCTACAAGTGCGTGGACGGCAACGATGTCGAGGCGGTCATGGAGACGGTGCGCAGCGCCGTGCTCATGGTGCACCACGGCGCTGCCCCGACGCTGGTCGAATGCCGCACCTGGCGAGTGAAAGGCCATAGCCGCAGCGACCAGAACCTGTACCGGGACAAGGAGACCGACCGCCAATGGCAGGAACGCGATCCGCTCGCGCGGTTCAAGGCCCGCATTCTCAAGCGCGGCACCGCCACCGCTGCTGACATCCAGGCCGTGGAGGCGAAGGCGCGGGCAAAAATAGCCGGCGCTCTCGCACGCTGCCGTGAACTGCCACCCGCCCGGCCGGAAAGCGCTTTCGAGAAAGTGTACGCGCCCGCCCTCCTTTCTCAGGCTTCCAGCGCCGCCCTGGCGGCCTCGCAAGTCCAGCCCGGTGGGACAGCCTTTCCAGGCTGTCCGGACAGGCTGGAAAGCCTGTCCCACCAGGCTGTGCCGTGTGCGGAGAAGGCGTATTGGCAGGCGATTCAGGAAGCGCTGTGCGAAGCCATGGACTGCGACTCGCGCTATTTCATCTTCGGCGAAGACGTGGCGGAGTACGGCGGCTGCTTCAAGGTTACGCGCGGCCTGTTGGCGCGTTATGGCAAGCAGCGGGTGATCAACACGCCGATCAGCGAGGCCGCCATCATCGGGGTGGGCATTGGCGCCGCGATGGGCGGTTTGAGGCCGCTGACCGAGATCATGTTCATGGATTTCATGCTGCTGGCCGGCGACCAGCTCTGCAACCACGCGGCAAAACTCCACTATATCTACAACGGCCAGGTCAGGATTCCGCTGCTGGTGCGCACAGCTATGGGGGGTTACAGGGGCTATGGGGCGACGCACAGCCAAAGCCTGGACTCGCTGCTGATGAAGTTTCCGGGCCTGCGGGTGGTGACGCCCTGGAGCCCGCGCGATGCCAAGGGTCTGCTGAAGACCTGCCTGCGCGGCGAAGACCCGGTGGTCTTCGTCGAGCACAAGGCGCTCTACGGCACAACCGGGCCGGTGCCCCTGCAGGAAGAATACATCCCGCTGGGCAAGGCGAACATCGTGCGCGCGGGCAAGGACGTGACTTTGTGCGCCAACAGCTACATGGTCTCGCTCAGCCTCCAGGCGGCGGAACTCCTGGCGCGGGAGGGCCTCGAGGCCGAGGTGGTGGACCTGCGCTGTCTGGCGCCGCTGGACCGCGAGACCGTGGCGCAATCGGCCGCGAAGACACAGGCCCTGGTGGTGGTCGAAGAAGGCCACTTCACGCTGGGGCTGGGCGCGGAGATTGCGGCCAGCGTCCAGGAACTGGCCTTCGGCTACCTGGATGCGCCTATCCTGCGCGTGGCGGCGGCCGACACGCCCATCCCCAGTGCCATCGGGCTGGAAAGCGCGGTCCTGCCGAGCGTCGCGAAGATCATCGCGGCGGTCAAGAAGGTCCTGGCGGCGCGGGGATAGGGGTGGGGGGTGAGGGGCGAGGGGCGAGGGGTGAAGGGTGAAGAGGTGAAGAGGTGAACAGGTGACGGGGTGACGCTCTTCATCCGTTCACCCCCTCACCCGTTCACCCCCTCACCTCTTCACCAACTGGGCACGTTGCGTCCTCTGCGTTGAGAAATCCGGGTCAGCCCGGGCCCAGCAAAGAACTCAATTGCTGGTACAGTTCCTGCCGTGTGAAGGGTTTTTGCAGTGTGCGGGTACGTTCCCTGTTGGGGAAGCTCTCCAGCGCGCCGCGCTGATCGTAGGCGCTCATCAGGACCACGGCTAAATCCGGTTTGATGCCGCGGAAGGCGCGGTAGGTTTCCTCCCCGCTCAACCCGGGCATGGCGGCCGTGGAATGCAGCAGGGCGGCAGTGATCTCGGCGGCGCGAGTGCGCAGCAGTTCGAGGCCCTGGGCGCCATCGGCGGCCTGCAACGGAACCAGGCCCATGCCTTCCAGCAGGCGGCTGTACAGTGAGCGCAGCGTGGCATCGTCCTCCACGACCAAGACCGTCCCGTGCAACTGGGGAACTGACGGCCCGGCGCCGCCAGGGGCCTCGGGCTTCTTGAGGCACGGGAGCAGAACGCGAAACGTGCTGCCCTCACCGGGCACGCTGTCCACTTTGATGGCTCCCTGGTGGCCGCGCACTATGCCCAGCACCGCGGCCAGGCCCAGGCCGCGGCCTTGGAATTTGGTGCTGAAGAAAGGATCGAAGATCCTGGCCCTGGTCCGCTCATCCATCCCGCAACCGGTGTCCGCCACCTCGATGCACAGATAATCGCCTTCAGGCAGGTCCGGCGCGAGGCAGGTTTCGGCCAGCGTCTCGCGGGTGGCGTGGGTGACGCCGGTCGCCAGACTGATGGCCCCGTCGCCTTCGCCGATGGCCTCGGAGGCGTTGATAATGAGGTTCATCAGCACTTGGCGGATTTGCGTGGCGTCAGCCTGGGCCAGCGGCAGGCCGGCGGCCAGATCCAGTTTCAGGCGGATATGTTTGCCAATGCTGACTCGCAGCAAGTTCGCCAGCTCATTGATGATGGTGTTCAGGTTGATGGGCAGCACCGTGAAACTGCCTTTGCCGGCGTAAGCCAGCATCTGCTTGCACAGGTCGGCGGCGCGGTGCGCGGCGATCTCAATGCTCGCCAGATAGGGCAGGATGGGCGAAGCGGGGTCCGTCTGCATGCTGGCCAGGTTGACATTGCCCAGGACGGCGGCCAGCAGGTTATTGAAGTCGTGAGCGATGCCGCCGGCCAGGACACCGAGGCTTTCCAACTTCTGCGATTCCTGCAACCTGTGCTCGAAGGCCAGGCGTTCTTTCTCGGCGCGCAGGCGTTCCGTCACGTCGTTCACCTGCGCAAACGAAACACGCATGCCGCCCTGCCGGGAGCAATAGCCCGTGATCTCCACGAGGATGATCGAGCCGTCTTTCTTGCGGTGGCGAAAAGGTACGGGTGTGTGGTGATAGCCGTCTTTCAGGCCAGCGAAGAACTCCAGGAGCTGCGGCATGTCCTCCTCCGGACGGATGTCCTTGAGCGTCATGGCCATGAATTCCGCACTGGAATACCCGTAATGGCGCACCGCGGCGGCGTTGACTGCCAGAAAGCGGAGGGTTTCGAGATTCACGATCCACATCGGGACGGGGTTGTTCTCAAAATGAAGCCTGTAGCGCCCTTCGCTCTCCCGCAACGCCTCCTCCATGCGCTTGCGCTCGGTGATGTCGCGCTGGGTACCCCAGGCCCGCAGGATCATCCCGTTCTCAACAATGCCGATCAGGTTGTTGAGGAAGTACTTGGCCTGGCCGTTCTTGTCCACCTCATGGGTTTCGGCATCCAGCAGGCGAAAGCCTGAACCCGCGGCCGCGCGCAGGAATTCGATGTTCCTGGGATCGCTGCGCGGCTGAAGATCGCCCAGCCGCGTCCCGACGAGCTCCGCGGCGTGCGTAAACCCGTACATGCGCGCCATGGCGTCGTTGCACTCGGCGAGGTAGGCCCGCTGGTAGACCAGGTCTATCTGTTCGTCCACAGGCAGGTTGACTGGAATCGGCTGGTCGAGTTCGTAGCGCCAGATGCCTTCCGAGCTCTGCTCGATGAACGCACGATAACGTTCTTCGCTGGCCCGCAAGGCCCCTTCAGCGCGCTTGCGCGCGGTGATGTCGTTGGCCAGTATGACCTCGACGGGCCGGCCCGCAAAGTTCATGGTGTGCGAGGTGATCTCGACATCAATGAGCGTGCCGTCTTTCTTGCGGTGCCGCCAGACGCCTTTATCATGGTGAGTCTTGGGAACCGTGGCAACGTGCGTCAGGAAAGACGGGATATCCTCCTGGGGCCGGATATCCAGCATGGTCATCCCCAGAAACTCGTCTCGCGTGTAGCCATAGTGCGCGACCGCCGCATCGTTGACGGCGAGGAAGCGCAAGTTGGCCACGTCGAAAACCCACATGGGATGAGGGTTGGCCTCGAACAGCGCCGCGTACCTTTCGTCGCTCTCGCGTGTCACCGCCGGCGGCGTCCCCGCCCCGTTGCATTTCGGCGCCTTGAGGGCGTTGAGCAGAGCGGCGGGCAAGCGTTCCAGTTCGTCGCGGCGAATCCACTCCCGCGCCCCCGCTTGGAGGCACTTCTCGACCTCCCGCCTGTCACGGGGCGCGGCCAGCACGAAGACGGGTACATTGCGCTTGCACACCCTGAGCAGTGCCAGGACCTCGAGGGCGCTCAGTTTCTCCAAGCAGCAATCCATGACTATGGCATGCGGGTCAAAAGGCTGCAAGGTGCGGAGGAAGCCGGCCTTCGTTCGGGGTTTCCTGGCCACGAAGTCCAGCTTGCCGTCTTTTAGCGCCCTGCGGACGGCAAGCGTATCGATGGGCCAAGCATGGGTAAGGATAAGGCGAAGCTTGTCAGGCGGCGTAGCGGCTGCATTCATGGCCCTATCTTCTCCCTGGATTTGGGATTTGCAAACAAATGTAGGCGCGATAAAGTAGGGCATGGCACCGTGCGTGTACCCGTAGCTCAGCTGGATAGAGCGCAGCCCTGCGAAGGCTGAGGTCGTGAGTTCGAATCCCACCGGGTACGCCATTTTGAAAGCCCCAGTAGCACGGGCTTCCAGCCTGCTGTGGGATTTCATTGCGGGATAGAAAAGCTGATTGGCGGATTGCCCGAGGTCGTGTATCAACTCCTCGCATGGGCAGCGCGGCACTCCGTCTTCGGCCGGTTAACGACTCGATGGCCTCGTACGCAGTTCTTGCCGGCCTCCTGATCGTGCTCGCGGCTGGTTGCGCAACCGCCGCGGGGGAGGAAATGGCCACCTCAGACAGAACCGCCGCCAGGCCCAAGGACACCGGCGTGGCGCTGGAGAACCCAGGCATGGGCTGGGTCTTCCACTATTACGACAACATGCCCGCCAACTATGGCTCGAAGCTGGAACCCTCCGACACCGTGGATGACTTCCCCGGCCTGACGGTCGTGTACTTGCGCATCCCGTGGTCCTACATCGAGCCGGAGGAAGGACGGTTCAACTGGGCCGTCGTGGATTCGCCGGGCGAGCGCTGGATTGCCAAGGGCAAGCAGGTCGCGTTCCGCTTCTCGTGCAGCGAATCGTGGATGCGCTGGGCCACGCCGGAATGGGTCCTCAAGGCCGGCGCAAAGGGCCACGACTTCGCACCGGGCAAAGGCATCCTGCAGGGCGGGCCGTTTTGGGAACCGGACTTCGACGATCCGGTCTTCCTCGAAAAGCTCGATCATTTTCTGGCCGCGGCCGCCAGCCGCTACGACGGCAATCCAGCCGTCGCGTTCGTGGACGTCGGCTCGTTCGGTGTCTGGGGCGAAGGCCACACCTATGCCAGCACCAAATTGCCGTATTCGGCCGCGACCCTGCGCAAGCACATTGATCTTCACTGCCGGCACTTCAAGAAGACGCTGCTGGCGGCGAACGACGATTTCGAGTCGCAGGGGCGCGGACAGAGCGTCATTGACTACGCTTGCGAGAAGGGCTTGACGCTGCGCGACGACAGCATCCTCGTGCAAGCCGGCAAGAAGGCATACTTCAGCGCCAAGATGGCCCCGGCGTTCTGGCCCAAGACGCCGGTGATATTGGAAAGCGAGCACTACGGCGGCTCGCGCGACCGTGGCTGCTGGCAGGACGGCAGCCTGTACCTGAAGGCGGTCGAAGACTACCACGCCAGCTACGCTTCAATCCATTGGTGGCCGCGGGAGTTCCTCAAGGAATGCCGGCCGCTGATTGACAGCATCAACCTGCGGCTGGGATACCGTCTGCAACTGCTCGAAGCCTCCTGGCCGGCGCGCCTGCCGCTGGGCAGCGCGTGGCAATTCCGCGCGAGTTGGCGGAACGCCGGCGTGGCGCCGTGCCTGCCTGGCGGCTTCCCGGCTGTAACGTTCAAGGACGCCAAGGGCGGCATCGCCGGGGTCTTCGTTGATGAAGCCTTCGACGTGCGCGCCCTGCCGACAGCCCCCGCTGAGAAAGCCGAGGCGCGCGCGCAGGAAACGAGCTTCGCCTTGCCCTTCAACCTCGCCGCCGGCAAGTACAGCGTGTTTGTCTCCGTCGGCACGCAAACCGGCTCGCCGCGCATCGCCCTGCCGCTGGAAGGCCACGACGGACAGCGCCGCTATGCAATCGGCGCCGTTGAGGTTCTCGGCGACTACGCGGTGCAAGCGGGCGCGCTGGAGAAGCAAGGCGACAAGTGGTTCCTGCCCCTGACCTGGACGATCCACAAGCCGCTGCCGCCGGGCGTCGCGCCGTTCTTCCATTTCGACGGCGCCGGCAAGACCGCCTTCCAGGGCGGCGCCCAGCCCGGTGGCCAGCAAGGCTCCTTGGCCCAACCCGGCACGGTCAAGCTTGGCTGCGTCTTCGCCGTGCCCCAGGAATCGCGCGGGCAGCAATTGACGTTCCACGCGGGCCTGTGGCAACCGGACCGTCTCGGCAAGCCCGATGAACGGCTCATGCCCGACGCCGGCGGAAGCGACAAGCGCGTGTTGCTGGGCACGTTGCACGTAACGCCGGCGGGTGAGGCCACCTTTGCGCCGCGGGCCGAAATCCCTTGAGCCGGCAAGAAGACATCCCCTGCCTGGGCCGCTAACGGGATCCTGCTACGCGTTCGGCTTTGCCGCCGGCTGTGTGTCCGCCGTGCGCAAGGCGGCCTCATAGGCGGGAATGACCTGCCCGACCGGCCCATCCTGCACCACGCAGCCATGGTCCATCCAGATGCAGCGTTGGGCCACGCTGCGCGCCAGTTGCAGATCATGCGTCACCAGGATCAGGATGTGCGCGCTGGCGATGAACTCCCGCATGCGCCGCGTGGCCTTCTCCACAAAATGCCCATCCCCCGAAGCGAAGACTTCATCCAGGATCAGAATCTGCGGCTCCAGCTCCATGGCCACCGAGAACGCCAGGCGCATCATCATCCCGGACGAGTAATACTTGATGCCGGTGTCCAGAAAGTGCGGCGGTATTTCCGAGAACTCCATGATCTTCGGCAGGCGGCGCTGCGCCTCCGCCCGCGGCACACCCAGAATCGCCGCATTGAGAAACACGTTCTCCCGGCCCGTCAGCTCCGGGTTGAATCCGGCGCCCATTTCGATCAGGGGCGTGATGCGCCCGCGCAGGGTCATCTCGCCGCTGGTCGGCGGGTAAATGCCGGCGACGATCTTGAGCAACGAACTCTTGCCGGCGCCGTTTGGGCCGATCAGCACCAGGCGCTCACCGTGGAGAATGTCCAGGGTGATCCCTTTCAGCGCCTCGAAATCGGAGGTCTGCCAGCCGTGCTTGAGCGGACTCAGGAACATCTCCCGCATCGAGAAACTCTTGTTGGCGTACAGCTTGAAGGTCAAGCCGATATCGCGCAACCGGATATATGATTCGCCGTCGGCCATTTCACTCAAGACCGCTAGAGGCGGAAGATCAGGTTGCGTTCCAGGCGCATGAAGATCCAATGCCCCACCGTTGCTGCCACCGCCGCCACTGCCGCCGCCATGCCCCACTGTTCCAGCGGCGGCGCTTGCCCCGCGGCCAGGATCGAGTGGAACGGGCGGATGATGTGGACCAGCGGATTGAATTCCAACAGGTATCTGACGTTCCCCGGCAGGATGTCCTCACGGTAGATGATTGGCGTCGCGTAAAAGGCAAGCTGAAAGATCACGGACATCAGGTGCGCGGCATCCCGCACATAAACGTTGATCGCCGCCAGCGCCACGGTCACGCCCTCGATGAACAGGAACAGGATCAGAGTGGCCCCTGGCAGCAGCAGCAGGGCCCAGGACGGCTTGAAGGAAATGAATGAGACAATGATGAACAGCGCGGCCAGGTTGAACAGGAAATCAACGAACCGCGCAAACAGCACTGCCAGCGGGAAAATCAGCTTCGGCAGGTATATCTTCTTGATCAGCGCCTCGTTGTTCAGGACCGAATTCCCGCCTGCCAGGCAACTGCCCACAAAGAAGTTCCACGGCACCAGCCCCGCAAAAACGTACAGGATCATCTCTGCTGCCGACTCGAACTTCATGATCTTCGAGAAGACCGCCGCCAGGATCACCATCGTCAGCACCGGGTACAGCAGACTCCAGCCATAGCCCAGGAAGGAGCGCCGGAAGCGCAGCTTCAGGTCGCTGCTGACGAGGTTGCGGAGCACCTCGCGAAACGCATTGAGCTTTCTGAGTTCCTGCAAGAAGGCCATGTAGCATCGCTGTTTGAGTGCCGGCCGGGCGTCTGCCGGTTGAGACGGGAACTATAGCATCTGCCCTGTCTGGCACAAGGCAAAAAAGGCCCCTGCGCCTGCCGCGGGTTAGATCAGGGCCGCAATTTTCGCATCCTTACCCTGGCAGCGCCCGTATCTCCACTGCCTGAATCCGCCATTCCCCGCTTCTCGTTCCGGGGTCCAGCCGCAGCGGCCCGGCCAGGTCCGGCGCCGCCAGTTCCACGAAGACCTCACTGTGCCCCTGTCGCACCAGGGCCTTAATGCTGCGGTCTTCGCTCCAGTGGGGGGTGGCCCGTGTGCCGTAATAGACTTGCAGTTCGTCTTCCGCCGGGCACGACAAGTCCAGACGCAGCAGATGGCGCCTGCCCCGGACAAATGCGCACGCAGGCAGCCCCAGCGCCGGGTCGTGGCCGCGGATCTCCACCACCAAGGCACCGTCTTGCCGCGTCAGGCTGGCCTGCTCAACCGCGGTCACGCCCGCAAACTGGTTGTGCGCGTCCAGCAATAACACGGTCCTCGTGGCGGCGTTGAACGCGGCTTTCCACCTGGCTGTTTCCGCGAGCGACCTCGGCAAGTGGCCACCAGGGAACTCCCTTGTTTGAGCGGCCTTCTGCAGCAGCGGATGGAGCAACTCGCGATACGCCGCCGCGTTCTCCTCAAGCGTCAGGTGTCTGAACCCCTTCAATCGGGCGCGTCTCTCCAGCACTTGGGCCGGCGCCTGGGCCAGTTCCCGCAGCAGCTCGCCCGCCGCGCCGGCCGAATGCGGCTGGATCAGCCAGCCCAGGCCGCTTTTTGCGACCCGCTCCCCCAGCGCGCCAAGGCGGGGCACGATTGCCGGAACTCCGGCGCACCAGACTTCGGACAGCGTGTACGAGAACGTCTCTTCGGCCACTGAAGTGAAGAGGGCCAGGTCCACGGCGGCGGCCTGCAGCCTGGCAATGATGTCTTTCCGGCTGTAGAGGCCGTGCAGGACCAGCCGCGCGCCCGTGGCTTCAAGCCGCGCACGGAAATCGCCGGAGTCCACGGCCCCAAAGAGATGCCACTCCAGCGGCAGATCGCGGGTCAAAGACAGCAGTTCGACAATCAGTTCCGAGCCCTTGATCGGCAACGCCAGCATTCCCAGCAGCGCCACGCGGAGAGGACCGTCGGGGCGCGGCTGGGGATCACCGGGCGTTCTTTCGGGCTGCGCGTAGCCATGTGGGATCAGGCGTGCGCGGCCCGCCGCCTCGGGCAGGCTGGCCAGCACGCGTTGCTGGGCGCTTTCAGACGGGAACACCACCGCTTCCGCGTCCCTCAGAATCCCGCCGAACAGCGCCTGATGGCGCTGCAGCAAATCCTTGCACTCACAGGGTGCCGCCAGACCTTGCGCCTCGAAGAACCTCCGCAGGCAACTCTCCGCACCGCACACCGCGCCGGAATGCGCGCTGCAGGGCCGTTGCGTGCCGGGATCGAAAAGATTGAGGTTGGGGCAGACGGCGAAGAAATCGTTGGTGACGCAGACGTACGGCAGGCCCGCGCGGCGGAAGACGCCGACTGCGGCGAGCGGCCAGCGGCGCAGATGCTCGATCAGCACGGCGCGGGCCCCGCAGAGCCGTGCCAGATACAGCAGCACTTCTTCGGCCTCCGCGTGCCGGTGCATGTACTCGCTGACAGGCTCTCGCAATGCAAAACTGCAGTACACTGCCCGCGAGATGTCGCCGCCGGAGATCAAGGCCGCTGAGATAAGCCGTGCGCTGCTCGGATATACCAGCACGGCATGTTTCAGCTTCAGATGCGCCAGCAGGTCCAGCGTGTGGCACTCGGTGCCCCCTGCGCCGATCCTGAAGGGGACGTCATGCAACAAGACCAGCAGCGCGCCCTCGCGCCGCGACGCCGCGAACAGCGCAGCTTCCCGGTCCGCGGCAACGGCCGGGCGCTTGCAAGCCGCGGCGATGTATTCGCGCGCGCCTTGACGGCCCGTTTCCAAGAGGCACACCGGTTCCAGCCCGCTCTGCCGGCAGGCCTCATCGAGCAGCGCCTCGACCAACGGCTGCTCAAGAGCACGCCGCGGAATCCGCTCCGTTGCGCTGCGGTCCGGCTCGACGTCATCCAGGATCAACTGTTCCAGCGTCGTTGCCCCGCGCTCCGCGTCTGCTTCGCTCCCGCGGGCCTGGAATGTCAGGATGGCCAGTCCGCCGGCGCGCAGGCCCGCCAGATGCCGGCGTAGCGCGCCTAAGGGGTTGCTTAGTTGTTCAAAGAAGCGTTCGCAGACCAGAAAGTCGAGCGTCCCTTCGCGAGGCGCCGCAGCCTCGGCCGGCGAGACCTCAATCTGCTGCGCTGCAATCCGCACGGTCTGCGGTCCGGCGCCCGCGGCCGAGGCCGCATCCAACAGCAACCCGAGCCCCTCAAGCTTGAGTCCCGGAACTGGCCGCGCATATACGAGGCGGACCTCGTCTTGTTCCTGCGATAGCGCTGTTCTGAAGCGCCCTATCAGCCCGCGCCAGCCGCGGCGCCTGTGCAGGACCTCATCCAGCATAGTCCGCAGTCTCTGCACCCGGCCGCGGCGCTCAGCCTCAGGCGTGTTGAGAATATGAGCAGGCGGACTGGTCATAGCGTACACAGTTGCGGCTGCGGAAAACTTGCCGCCGGCAGGGCTTTCGAGAGCCGCATATCCTCCTCCTGGAAGACCGACAACGGGACGTGCCGTGTAACGCGAGAGCGATGATAGGTTCCGCCCTGGACCTGTCAAGGCGCCGCGGCGTGAGGAGACTTGAGGCTTGGGAATTTGCCCCCAAACCGTGCGCCCCTCAAGCTTCAAGCCTAAGAGGGCTGTTTCACGAAGTGCCCCACCTCATAAACCGCTCCGAACAACGGCGGGATGCTGCGTAACTGCGTGATGCGCACTTTCCGCAGCGCCTTCTCGGCGGCCAGAGCGACGTCCTTCGCGGTTGAGAAATGATGCTCACGGATGTTACAGCCCAGCACGCGGAACATGCAGACCATCAGGAGACCCTCAATCGGCACGCCATATACCGCTTGGCCGCCCGGCTTCAGCACTCGCCGTATCTCCGCGAACGCGGCGTTCTGCTCCTCCGGCTTGATGTGCTCCAGGGTGCTGATCAGCAGCACGGTGTCAAAATAGCCTTCTGGGTACGGCATCGCCAGCACGTTGCCGTTCTTCAAGAACGTCTGAATCCGGCGTGCCGCGAAAACTGCCTGGATGTCTGCCACCGCCGCGGTCAGGTCCAAGCCATGGATCTCCGTATAGCGCTCGTGCAGGTTCAGGAACGTCACGCCGGAACCGAAGCCCACCTCAAGCACCCGTGCGCCGCCCGCGCACTCCGCCAGGCACAACTCGACGCGCCGCCGGTACATTCTGCCGATAAGGGGCGACTTGTAGAAGCGGATCGGGTCGTGGCGGTCCACACCGGCGTACTCCGCGAGGGGCAACAGTTTCAGTTCCGGCAGGGCCACTCCGCAGATCCTCGCCTTCCGCCATCGTGGGACAACGCCCGCGGCGCTCACGTGAACTTGATGCGCCGCGCCGCGAAGAAGACCATCTTCAGCAGCAGCCAGCCGTGCGTCCAGCGGTGGATGTTGGTGGTGCCGTAAGTGCGCTCGCGATAGCGAATCGGCAAGTCCACAAGCCCAAGGTTGAGCTTGGCGGCGCCGAAGATCAAGTCGAAATCGCCGAACGGGTCGAAATCGCCAAAGTAGGCCCGGTTGCGGGCGAGCAGCTCATAGTCGCTCTTGTAAAGAACCTTGGTGCCGCACAAGGTGTCCTTGATGGGTTGTCCGAGCAGCCAGGAGAAGGCCAGACTGAAGAACTTGTTGGCCAGCAGATTGAGGAACCGCATGGCCTGTTTTTCCATGGGGTAGACCAGGCGTACCCCGTTTATGAACTCGCCCTTGCCGGAACGCAACGCCGCGTAGAAACGCGGCAGGTCTTCCGGCGGCACGGTCAGGTCGGCATCGAGGATCATCAGGACAGCGCCGCCGGCCTGCTCAAACCCCAGCCGCACGGCGTCACCCTTGCCGGCGCCGGCCTGGCGGAGCAGTTTGGCGCGGCGGTGGGGGTAGCGCGCCATAGCCTGCTCGATGGCCTCGTAGGTGTGGTCGCGCGAGCCGCCCTCCACGAACACCAATTCCGTGCCTGCGCCCATCTCAGGCGTGCGCTCGAAAATGGCCGCGATATTGCCCGCTTCATTGCGCGCCGGCACGATCACCGACACGACCGGCTCCGCGCTCGCCGGCGGCCGCGGCAGGGGCCTGGCCACCATGAAGTTGGTGAGTGCCAGCCAACGGAAAGGCCAGAGCTTCACGAGAAAGCGGTTGCACAGGGCATCCAGAAGCGGAAACCGCAAGGGGCAGAGCACGTCCACCCAATGCCGCAAGACCTCGAACCCCGCCAACCGCAGCAGACCGGCCACATCCTCCGCGGCGAGCCAGTTCTGGAGCAGTTTGCGCCGGGACAGCCCCAGCCGGGCGGCCAGTTCCAGCGGCAATTCCCAGATACGGCTGTAGAAGTTGAGGATGAGCCGTGTGCGCGGGTGCGAGAGCCGCGCGGCCTGAGTGAGCACCGCCTGCACGTCCCAGAGGTCGTTGACGAGATCCGAAAGGATGATTACGTCGAACGGTCCTTCAAGCTCCAGCTTGTGCGCGTCGGCGCAAAGGAATTGCAGTTCCGGATGCTTTTCCCGCGCTCGCGCGATCATCTCGGGTGAGAAATCCACGCCGACCCCAACGCTCGGTTTCAGTGCTGCCAGCAAGTCCCCCGTGCCACACCCCAGCTCCAAGACTTTCTGTTCCGGCGCCGCGACGAAACCGTAGACCTCCCGCATGCGGCGATGGTAGTATTCGCCCAAGCCCGCCCAGCGTCCCACGCGCCGGGCCAGACCATCCCAGTGCTGAACGCGGGACTGGCGATAGGCAGCTTCCGGGTTCGGAGTGGGTTTGTGCTCTTCAACGTCTGCGCTCAACTCCGGTCCTCCATGCTCCGTGCGCCTGCCCGTGCTTCCAGTTCACGCAAGCGCGCTTCGAGCAGCGCCAGTTCCTGGGTGAGACGGACGCTGCGGCGGTACTGCCGGCTCAGCGAGACCGACACCGAATAAGAGAAGACGTACATCGCCGCCAGAGCGATAAACAGCACGGCCTAGGAGTAGCTAAGGTGCGCGGTCTCTGCGAAGGTCTTGATCACGCCCGGGAAAAGCCCGCAAGCGAGGAGCAGGCCGGAGACGAGCAGCCAGACCAGCGCATACTTCTCCTGCAGGTCACGGTTGCGAACCCAGTGCACCGTCAGCAGGAAGACGGAAACCCCGCCCACGAGCATCAGTTTCTCGGCGCTCAATGCCAGCCACTCGCTCATCGCTCAACATGCTCCTTTTCCCTGAACCGGTCAATCAGGATCGCCAGCGGAACCTTGACCATGTAGTAGACAGAGCGCGCGAACCGTATGGAACTCGTCCCGCCCGCGCGTTCGTGCATGCACACGGGGATCTCCCCTATCTTCAGCTTGTTGCGGGCGCACCAGAACAGCACCTCCGGTTCGGGGTAGTCATCGGGGTAGTACGAGGCGAAGCGGCTCCAGGCGCGGCGCCCGGCGCAGCGGAAACCGCTGGTCGGGTCCGTAACGCCCACGCCCGAAAGAAGGCTGATCAGCCGTGAGAAGAAACGGATGCCCAGCCGCCGCGCGGCCGTGGACTGAAAAGCGCCTTCGCGCGGCGTCAGGAACCGCGAACCGACGCAGAAATCCAGCTCCTTCGCCTCGCATTCGGCGACCAGGGCCTGAATGCAGCTTGCGTCGTGCTGGCCATCCGCGTCGAATTTGATGGCGTAGTCGTAGCAGCCGCGTTGGGTGGCGAAGAGATACCCCGTCTGTACCGCCACGCCGATGCCGCTGTTGACGGGCAGGTTGACGAGGTGCACCTTGAGCCGGCTGGCGGCCGCGGCCTGCAAGGCCACTTGCGCCGTCTTGTCGCGGGAACCGTCGTTGATGATGACGACAAAGTACCGATGCAGGAATACTTGGCGCGGGAAAGGCTGAGGGCTGTGGAGCGACGCAAAAGGAGTTAATTCATGAGTACATTTTTGACCGACCTGAAGATCACTCGCAAGGCTCTTGCGGTGCTTCACAGTAAACCAGCATTCATTGGGACGATTGGTCGCCAATATGATGACCAATTTGCCCAATCAGGCGCCAAGATAGGTCAGACGCTCCGCGTCCGCCTGCCCAACCAGTATGTCGCCCGCCGTGGCCTGGTTGCCGC
>JBEKKG010000034.1:0-21577 GCA_050010835.1 Planctomycetota bacterium | reverse complement strand
GTCAGTAAATGCGTGGCCCAGAGCGTACCGCGGGCGTCCCGCCCGCCCTCGTCCCTGCGCTCTGCCAGCCTGCCACGAGCGGGCGGGACGCCCGCGGTACATTTGCTGACATGCACCCTCAATGATCTGGCATTCCAGCGGAGAACGGGTTAAACTGCTTGTCGAAGGAGGTGGCCATGGCAGAAGCAACGTTGCAGGGACGGTGACGCAATTCTGGGCAGAGCCATTGAGGTAGGAGGTGTAGGAAACTAAGGGCAGTCGCCTGTCTACGTGTGGGTGTGGCTGCCCAGCAGACTGCGGCGCGGATTGCCCCATTGCCCAAAGACATTTTGAAACTCTTCACAAACTCCAACTCCTTGTGTAGCCAGTTGTTACATCAGAACAATTCAGATTTTTTGAAATCCGATCTTGACAACCATGCGCCGTAATCGTATTATACTATAGGGGAAGTTGTTTTTAGAAGGGATGGTCCTGGCGCGACGGATTGAACGGGAACCACAAAGACACAGAGGCACAGAGAAAAGGAAAGCCTAAACGCTGACGGCATAATGGTTTAGGTTTCCGTTGTTCCTGTCCTTTTTTACTGCTGTTTTGCCGCCTCCATAGGCTGGCAAACCGAGCCTAAATTTTTTTCTTTTTCTTTTTCTTTCATTTCGTCGTCAACATAGGGCCAGTCTTCGGGCCAGCCTGCGGGACGCTGAGGCGGCAGACCAAGTGCAGCCGCCGTTGCTTTTCCCGTCTTCTTCTTCATCCGCAGCAGCCTTTCAAGCGCCGCCTCTTGAGCCTGCATTCTCCTGTTGTTCTCAGCATCTACCCAGGGCAAGTCTTCGGGCCAGCCTGCGGGACGTTGCGGCGGCTTCAGGTCAAGCGCTGCCTGCTGTCTCTTCATTTTCATCTTGCCTGCTCCTTCTGCCGCCGTCACCAGGCTCGGTTCGGTCCAAGTCTAAGGAAAACAAGAGTACCTATCCTGTAGTCGCCCTTCTGCTGTTTCTCAATGAAGTCCCGCTGAGCCTCTTTGTAATTGTCATACTCCTTCTTGCTGCTATCTGGCTTTCCTTTTTCATCCAGCCAACTGAAGGCATAGGCTGCAATCGGGTATCCCGTATTTTTTACATCATCGCCTTCTGTGTTCGCCATGTTCTCCTCCTTATCGCTGCATGAGAATGTCTTACTTCTCCATTCCAGGTCTAAACTCAAGAGGGGCGGGCACAGGCTTATTGTCATAAAGTACCTTGGCCATGTCACCACCCCAGTACGTGATACCCTTGCTGGCTTTCCACACCCAGACCCCATCTTGATACGCATAGGTAAGAGTATATTCATAACACTTAGCGTTTCTCAAACTGCATTTTAGAAGAATTGTTCCCGAATAAGGGGAAACCAGGCTATTTGTTTTCTCTACATCGTAGCTGATATCAGAGGTTGTGATAGGTAAAGAGTACAACGGTCTACCTAAGTGGTCACTATCATCGCAAGGCATTTTCTTACCGTTAAAACTCAATGCCACTTGTTTAAGTTGCTTAACCGGGTCGCTTGGGCTGCTAGTTTCCCCCTGCTTGGGCTGCGGCGCTGGCTGCGCTGGCGGCGGGGCCTGGACAGGCTGACTTGGAGAACCGCAACCAAGGAGAAAGACCAGGAGAACTAACCGGGAGAACGTTCTAGCCATCGGAAAACCCCCTTTCCTGAAGAGACAGTAGCAGGGAGTACCTCTGGATGGGGAAGCTGTCAAGGAGAAAATTTTGGTTTTCTGTCCTTGCGGTTCTGAATTGCTGTGATAACTGTTGCCCTACTTGGATATCTGCTCCTTCTGCCGAGCCTCTGATGAGCATAAAGCTTCAGCAGCCTTTGTCAACGCAACAGAGGCTCTGTTTCCAGAGCCTCTGTGAGCCAGTCTCAAAGTCTCAGCGTTTACCGGAAAGCCTCTTGTAGAGCCAGGGCAACTTCTTCTTTGACAATTCCCCGAATGATGTTGCGCAGGTTTAGACCTGCTCCTGCCTGAGCAGGCTGCTCTTGTTTTGGCTTCGGCTTCGGTCCTCGTTTTGCACCAGCAGGCTTTGGTGGGGCTGCAAGCGCAGCTTCAACAGTTGCCGTATTGTAAAGAAGACCGTTCTTGTCGGGGTACTGCTTGACGGAGTAACGGGGACAGACTACCACTCGATAAAGGGCATGAGCGTGGAAAGGAGAGGTCGTCTGTCCCGGATTGTCTGGGGGCAGGAAAGGCCGCGCCCGCCGTTGTGCTCGACAACGAGAGCAAGGAACGAGCGCTGGTCGGCGAAGTGACTCGCACCGTGGCGCACGCAGGACAAATCCTCGAGGAGTATTCCGCGAAGCGCTACGGCCTGGACATGGAGATCGAGTTCAAGGACGACGATGGCAAGCCGACGGCAAAGAAGCTCTATCTCCAGCTAAAATCAGGCGACTCGCACCTTCAGAAACGCAAAAGTGATGGCGCAGAGGTATTCGCAATTCGTCACGCGGACCATGCGGCGTATTGGATGGCCCAAGCATATCCCGTCTTCCTCGTTATCAGGAACTCCAAGGGCGAAATCCGCTGGATGGAAGTGCGCGACTGGCTGAAGCGCGAGAGCAACAACGGCGAAAAGCCTGTAAAGCAAATCATCTTCGAGGGCGAGGGGTTCGACGTGAAGAGCGTGCTCCGGTGGCGGGACAAGGCATTGGCCCAGGAGTCAAGGGACACAGACGGATCTTAGCGGTAGCACCTTAGTCCCCCTGCCTTTCCAGATTTTTTGGGTTGCAGGGTTGCAGGGACGGTGACGCAATTCTGGGCGGAGCCATTGAGGTAGGAGGTCTAGGAAACTAAGGGCAGTCGCCTGTCTACGTGTGGGTGTGGCGGCCCAGCAGACTGCGGCGCGGATTGCCCCATTGCCCAAAGAAATTTTGAAACTCTTCACAAAGTCCAACTCCTTGTGTAGCCAGTTGTTACATCAGAACAATTCAGATTTTTTGAAATCTGCTCTTGACAACCATGCGCCGTAATCGTATTATACTATAGGGGAAGTTGTTTTTAGAAGGGATGGTCCTGGCGCGACGGATTGAACGGGAACCACAAAGACACAGAGGCACAGAGAACGGCGGAATTTATGCTTTTCCAAGATTCAGAATCCAGAAGCCCTTCTCTGTGTCTCTGTGTCTCTGTGGTGCGCCGTTCTGTTCTTTCGCCAAGGAACTCGTTCCCGCCAGCACCTGCCGTGGGGCGAGTTGCCAACTCGCCCGGGCGATCCAGCGAATCGCCCTACATTTGCGGGGATGTCACTGGCTGCTTGTCAACCATCACTATTACAACGTTGGTCAGAAAGCGCCAATTCTCGCCAGAATGGTTTATGTTCCGGCCAGATTGGTCCCGGTTCCGGCCAGTTTGGTCCCGGTTCCGGCCAGTTTGGTCCCGGTTCCGGCCTGTCTGGCGTCAGTTCGCGCCAATTCCAAACAGTTTGCCCAGACTTTTAAGGACTTGCATGAAGGCTCGAGAAAAAAAAAGCTCGCGGCGCAAAGCGTCAAGGCTGGTCTTCTCACCGCAGTGGGTGCGGAGGAACGCAGGGTTAGAGGGACAAGTCCCGCATACTGCGCCAGTTGACGCCACTCCCTTGGTAAAGCTCCTCAGACTTCACGCAAGAGACCTGCGAACGCTGTGCAGAAACCGATCAATCATGCGACAAAACGTTTCAGAAGATGACTGCCTTCCGTACTGGTGTGTCTCTCATAAAATCCTTTGCAGACAGCAGTTACATCTGCGCTGCCCCCTCCGTGCTGACCTTGGCCGCACGGCCGAGGCCGTGCTAAATCCGGATGGATCGGGATCCGGCCACATCCTTGGCGCAAACTCAATAGGGCAAGGCGCTAATGCGACCAAACTGACACAGGCCCCGGGGAAGTCGCGGGCGTTGCTGTTCAATCCAAAATCCAAAACCCAAAATCGTTTACTTGATCGCCCCCGCTGTCAGGCCCTTGACGAAGCGCCGCTGCATCACGGGGTAGAGCACGGTCACGGGCAGGGAGAGCACGACTGTGCCCGCGAAGATGTGGTTCCAGTTCTTCACGTACTTGTCGAAGAGGAACTTCGAGAGCTGCACGAAGACCAACTGGTCCTTCTCCGGCCCCATGAAAATGAAGGCCTGCATGAAGTCGTTCCAGATCCACAGGCCCCAGAAAATGATGATGGTTACCGTGCAGGGCGTCAGCAGCGAGAAGATCACGCGCCAGAAGGTGGCTATCGGCCCGCCTTACCTTTCCTCCGCGTAGACTTCCAATTCCGCCACGCCCATCTGCCGGCCTTCCTGGCCGGGGCCATCGGGCTTGAGCGCCTGCACGCGCACGTAGCGCGCCGGCAGGTTGGCAATGGGATGCTCGCGTCTTCCGCCAGTGCAGCCCAGGATGTGGGCAATGGTGATCCACTCTTTGCCATCGGCGGACAGGTTCACTTTGTACTCGGTGGCAAAACACTCCTTGTCGAAAGTAATGACGACTTTGGAGACCGAATGCTCGGCGCCCAGGTCCACGTGGTACGTCCAGGGCCATTCGCCGCCGGCCTGGGCCTTGGTGTTGGGGTCGCCGTCCACGCCGCAGCGCGCGAAATGCTTGCCGCCGTTCACTTGGAGCGGCTTGGTGCCGGTCACGTCGAGCAGCTTGGCCTTTTTGTGGAACGCGACATTGCCGGGCGGGATGGGCGGCTCTTCGCGCTTCGGTTCGGCCAGGCCTTTGTGCAGCGCCACGAGTTGTTCCACGAAAGGCTGAGGGATCAGGCCGCTGGGTTCGATCGGCACGTCCCAGGTGACGACGCCTTCGTTCTCGATTATCCCGCGCGTGATCTCAATGACCGCCTCAGGGCTGAAGCGCGGCGGCTTGTGGCACCAGGTCGGCCCGAGGTAGCTCAGGATATGCCACTGGGCGTTCTTGAGCCAGCGGCCGGAACACTCGATCTGAGCCGGCTCATTGATCTCTCCGGCCGTGTAGTCCTCTGCTTCCGTCCAGTTCGTGATCTGCACACCGGGATTGAAGGCCACGATGCTGTCCGGGTTGCCGGAGCGCACGGCCTCCGCATAGATGCGCGCGATGGCTTCGTTGAAATGGACGTGCGCGTAGGCGCCGTCGAACCACCAGCCCCCGACCTTGCTGCCGTAGCGCGCCGACCACTCGTGGATGACCTCCGCCCACTTGTGCGCGAAGGCCTCATCAATGGGCTGGTCTCTGGTTCCCTGGGCCAGGCCGAAGCCTTTTTGGGCAACGGGGTCAGCGTTGGAAGCCTGGCAAGGCAGGTAGAGCATCATCTTGATGCCCTTGGGCGCAATGGCGGCCTGAATGTCAGCCACGAGGTCGCGTGTGGAGCACTTGCTGGGCGCGATGCCGGCGTACTTGTCGTAGGCGGCATTGGGCGAGCAGTAATGCCCGGAGTTCTGGCCAAGGGTGATGAAGTAGTACTTGCAGCCAATGGCTTCGAGCTGCTTGGCCAGGCCAGGCACATCGAAGTCAGCGACGCGCTTGTTCCAGTCAGCGGCGCTCATGTTGGCGCCGGTCAGGTAGTGCGTGAAAACGCCCCATTGCGCATCCTTGAACCAGTCGGTGCGGTTCGAGCGCGGGGTGTCCGCCACCTGCGCCGCAGCGGAAGCAATGGCGATGGCCGCGCAGATGGCAGTCGTTGTCAGGAAAGAAGACATGGCCAAACTCCTTCTAGGGTGCGTACCGCGGGCGTCTCGCCCGCCTTTCGTGTATCCATTCCCATGAGCGGGCGGGACGCCCGCGGTACACACCCTGCTTTTAGCGTAATCATGCAAACTGCGCCACCTTTCAGGTGTATGTCTGAGTGGGATTCTAAAGGAGACCAGGCGAACATGAAACGACAATTGACGGTTCTTGCGGCCTTTGTGTTGAGCGTGTTGGCACTCAGCGCGCGCGCCGAAGAGAAGAAGGAAGAGCACAAGGTCGGTTACAAGGACACGCCCATGCTGCCGGGCGGCAAGTGGCATGTCCACGACTCAGACCGGCCGCAGGCCAAGGCAGTTGATCCAGGCACGCCCAGCACGTTGGAAGCGCCGGGCAAACCGCCGTCTGACGCCATAGTGCTTTTTGACGGCACGGACCTTTCCAAGTGGCAATCGGCCCAAGGCGAGCCGCCCGGCTGGAAGATCGAGAACGGCATTGCGATTGTGCCGCCGCATGGCACGAAGGCCGGCGGGGACATGTACACCAAGGAGAAGTTCGGCGACTGCCAGGTCCACGTCGAGTGGGCCACGCCCGCCCCGCCGCAAGGCGACATCATGAACCGCGGCAACAGCGGCGTGTTTCTGTTCGGCGTATTTGAAGTGCAGGTCTTTGAGTCCTACCAGTCGGGCATCTACGCGGACGGCCAGGCTGCGGCGATCTACGGCCAGTACCCGCCGCTGGTGAATGCGTGCCGCAAGCCGGGCGAGTGGCAGACCTACGACATTGCCTTCACCGCCCCGCGCTTCAAGGACGGCAAGCTGGAAGCGCCCGCCTACGCGACCGTTTTCCATAACGGCGTGTGCGTCCACAACCACGTCGAGATCATGGGCTTGACCGGGCACAGGATTCTGCCCAAGTACACGCCGCAAGGCGAGAAAGGCCCGCTGATGCTTCAGGCCCACGGCAACCCGGTGCGGTTCAGGAACGTGTGGGTGAGGGAGTTGAAGGGGTACGATCAAGAATAGGGGTGCAGAATGAAGGGGCTTCTAGTCCGAGTTGCTGCGGACCAGTCAGAAGGCGGCGGTGAGTGGAATGGCCCGATCAAGAAGGAGACCGGCGAGTTTGTCTACGTTCCCATACCAGAAGATTGCTGCACGAAGCCAGGGTTGGAGAAACCATTCACATTGGTCCAGCCCTTCTTAACTGCTTTCGGCCGGCCTCTTCCGCGATGGTTAGAAGAGCAATGCATGCACCTGGATCCGGACTTCTTCCATCTTACCTACGGGGATGGCGGGTCCCGCGCTAAACAGATTCGCGGAAAGTTGGCAGCCGGAGACATCCTCGTTTTTTACAGTGCTCTGTGCAACCCAGAGAATCCGCGACCGCTCGTCTATGCCATCATTGGTCTTTACGTGATTGAAAGCACCAAGTGTGCCTCCGAAGTTTGCAAAGAGCGGGCCGACGAGAACGCGCACACTCGCCGTATGAATCCTCGTGACGGAGACATCGTCGTGTATGCGCGGCACAACGTGTCAGGCCGGCTAGAACGCTGCATGCTGATTGGCGAGTACCGCATAAACGCTGGCGAGAACCGCAAAGGAACCTATCGAGTTACGAAGGAGCTCCTTCGGGCCTGGGGTGATATTGATGTAAAGGATGGCTATTTGAAGCGCAGCGGGAGATTGCAGCAATTCTGTGACGCAGAGCGTTTTTACAGGTGGTTCAAGGACCAGAAGCCTTCGTTGGTGGATCGGAATAACTGAAACAAATTGATTGGCTGAGTAGCGCTGTCGCCTCTGGCCTTCAAGCCTGGGAATGTTTGGGAATGTTGGGACGCGCACGGAACATTTCTGCCCGCGGCCACTGTCAGGAGACCGTAGCTTCCGCCTTGAGTTTGCGCCCAGCCGCGGATATAAGTAATGTGTTCTGCCTGACAGCGGTGGGCAAGGCAGTGGGAAACCCTGAAAGGGGCTGAAAGCGGCGGCAAGCCGCCGCACTCCGAAGGAAGGGGCCAAAAGGTCATGGATGCAAGGAAACTTTTTGACATTGCGGGCAAAGTTGCCGTCGTCACGGGTGCCAGCGGGGTCCTGGGCAGCAGCATCTGCAAGGCGCTCGCGCAGTGCGGCGCCAAGGTGGGCGTGATGGACATCCGCCCCGCACCCGCGCAGGCGCTGGCCAACGAACTCCAGCAGGCCGGCGGCACGGCCCTGGCGCTGGACGGCAACGTCCTCGACAAAGCGTCGCTGGAGAAGGCGCGCGATGCCGTGCTGCACGCCTGGGGCCGCGTGGATTTCCTGCTCAACTACGCCGGCGGCAACAACCCCAAGGCCACGGCCAGCGCGGAGCAGCCGTTCTTCGATATTCCCAGGGAAGCGCTGGAATTGTGCATGAACCTGAATCTCACGGGCACCGTTCTGCCCAGCCAGGTTTTCGGCAAGGTCATGGCCGCGCAGAAGGAGGGCGTCATCCTCAACGTCTCTTCGATGAACGCCATCCGGCCCTTGACCCGCATCGTGGCCTACTCGGCGGCCAAGGCCGCGGTGAGCAACTTCACGCAGTGGCTGGCCGTGCACATGGCCCAGAACTACTCGCCCAACATCCGCGTCAACGCCATCGCGCCCGGGTTCTTCCTGACGGAGCAGAACCGTTTCCTCCTGACTGACAAGGCCACGGGCAAACGCACCGCGCGCGGCGAGGCGATCATTACCCATACGCCTATGGGACGCTACGGAGAACCGGAGGACCTGAGCGGGACCGTGCTCTGGCTGCTCTCGCCGGCCGCCGCTTTCATCACGGGTGTGGTGGTGCCGATTGACGGGGGATTCAGCGCGTTCAGCGGGGTCTAACAATGGATTTGCCACAGAGAACACAGAGGACACAGAGAACACAGAGAACGGAAAAGAAAGGGAATTGGGAATGGTTGAAGTTCATGACGCGCGGATTCCGGGGACATGACCCGATTTCCGGCTGTTTGGAAATCGGGATCGTGTCCCCGGAATCCGACCCGGCTGCTTGGAAATCGGGATCGTGTCCCCGGAATCCTGAAAACTAAGAAAGGAAGCTTGGAATGGCTGAAGTTCATGACGCTGCAAGGCCGTTGGCAGAGATGAAGCCGCAGAAAGCTTTTTTTGTCGGAATTGATTCCGACGGCTGCGCTTTCGACACTATGGAGCCGAAGCACAAGGAGTGCTTCTGCCCGAACTTCGTCAGAGCGTTTAATCTGGAATGCGTGTCGAAGTACGCGCGCGAGGCCTGGGATTTCGTCAACCTTTATTCCAAGGACCGCGGCTGCAACCGCTGGCACGCGGTGCTCAAGGCCCTCGACCTGCTCCGCGAACGGCCCGAAGTGCAGGCGCGCGGAGTGAAAATCCCCAGGTACGAAGAAATCCGCAAGTTCGTGGCCTCCGGCTTGCCTCTCAGCAACGACGGCCTGAAGAAGTACATGGACGGCGTCAAACATCCGGAACTGGACACGGCCTGGGACTGGTCCACCGGCGTGAACAAGACCGTGCACCAGATCGTCCGCCATGTCCCGCCGTTTCCCTATGTGCGCGAGAGCCTGGAGAAGATCGTAAGCGTGGCCGACGTCGTCGTCGTCTCGGCAACGCCGACCGAGGCGCTGGTGCGCGAATGGCAGGAGCATGACATTGCCAAGCACGTGCGCGTCATTGCCGGGCAGGAGATGGGCACCAAGGCCGAGCACCTCAAGCTGGCGGCTCACGGCAAGTACCCGCAGGAAAAGACGCTGATGATCGGCGACGCTCCAGGGGACATGAAGGCCGCGCGCGCCAACGAGGCGCTTTTCTTCCCTGTGAACCCCGGCCAGGAAGACGCTTCCTGGAAACTGTTCTTCGCGGCAGCCTTCGACAAGTTCGTGCAGGGCGCTTACGCGGGCCAGTATGAGGCCGAGCTGATCGCTGGGTTCGATAAACTGTTGCCGGCAACGCCGCCGTGGAAGAAGAAATCGTAGCCGTGAGGAAACCCGATGGCAACGAACGCTGAAGCCCCGCCGCAGGTTGTCTGCCCGCACTGCCAGCGGCAGATGGACCATGTTCTCTGCTGTTACTTGAACACCAAGGAACTCAACCGCCCGCCTGCTCCGTCGGCAGATGCGAAAGAGAAGACGAAGTTCCACTTGCTTTCCTACGCTCCGCTCTATGCCTGCCCGCATTGCCGCACGGTCCTCGGCGTGCTTGGCAGCTTTGCGCACAACGTTTCGAATATCGAGCACATGAACATAATGAAGCCGCCCATACCGCCGTAAGCCGTCTGGCAATCGCACCCCTTGGCGGGTAAGCTGACAAGTGGAGGGTTTGAGGAAAGGTTCGCAGACATGGTCACTGGCATTGACGCGCGGGGAAGCACCCTGAGCGACTCCGAAGTGCGGCGGGTCCTGGCTGAGGGCCTGGCGAAGGCCAACCTGGCCGGCAAACGCGTGCTGGTAATAATCCCCGACAGCACCCGCACGGCGCCGCTCCCGCTCTTCTTCAAGCTGCTCCACGAACTGCTGGGCAAGCAGGTCCAGCAACTCGATTACCTCATCGCGCTCGGCACGCACATGCCCATGAGCGAGGAGGCCATCAACAAGCTGGTGGGTGTCACGCCCGCGCAACGCAAGCGCAAGTACAGGGCCGTGCGCATCTACAACCACGAATGGAACCAGCCGGATACGCTCACCAAGATCGGCCACATACCGGCTGAGGAGATCAGCAGAATCTCGAACGGCCTGATGGCGCAGGGCGTGGATGTCACGATCAACAAGCTGATCGGCAACTACGACCAACTCCTCGTCTGCGGCCCCGTCTTTCCGCACGAAGTCGTCGGCTTCAGCGGCGGGAACAAGTATTTCTTCCCCGGCATCTCCGGCCCGGACGTCATCAACAAGACGCACTGGATCGGCGCCCTGATCGGCATCATGGCCATGATCGGCACCAAGCATACGCCCGTGCGCGCCGTGATTGACCGCGCGGCGGCGTGCATCCAGGTCCCCAAGCTTTGCGTTGCGTTCGTCGTGAAAGGCCACGACCTGGCGGGCGTGTTTGTGGGCAGTCCGGAAGACGCTTGGGCGGCCGCGGCGGACGTGAGCGCGCGTGAGCACGTCGTGTACGTCGAGAAGCCCTATCGCCTGGTCGTCTCGGTGATGCCGCACATGTATGACGACATCTGGACCGCCGCGAAGGGGATGTACAAGATGGAACCGGCGATCGGCGACGGCGGCGAAGTCATCATTTATGCGCCGCACATTGATGAGCTCTCCTATACGCACGGCAAAGTGCTGGACGAGATCGGCTACCATTGCCGCGACTTCTTCGCCACGCAGTGGGACAAGTACAAGGGGCATCCCTGGGGCGTCCTGGCGCATTCCACGCACCTGAAAGGCGCGGGCACTTATGAGAACGGTGTGGAATGCCCGCGCATCAACGTGACGCTCGCCACCAAGATACCCGAGGCGCGCTGCCGGAAAGTCAACCTGGGTTACCGCGACCCCGCCAGCATGAACCTGGATGAGTTCAAGGGCAGGGAAGGGGAGGGAATCTTGCTTGTGCCGAAGGCTGGAGAAATGCTGTACCGCTTGAAGTGAAGTGGGGAAACATGGATGAAAGGGGACAACATGGGCGATGCACAGATTGGCTTGATCGGCTTGGCAGTGATGGGGCAGAACCTGGTGCTCAACATGGAGGAGCATGGGTTCAAGGTCGCGGTCTTCAACCGCACCTGGGAGCGGACTGAGGAGTTCGTCAACGGCGCGGCCAAAGGCAAGAACATCGTGGCCGGGAAGACCGTGCAGGAGTTCGTGGACCTGCTGGCCAGGCCGCGGCAGGTCATGTTCATGGTCAAGGCCGGCGCGCCGGTGGACGAGATGATCGCGCAGGTCAAGCCCTGCCTCGAAAAAGGCGACCTGCTCATTGACGGCGGCAACTCGCTCTTCACCGACACCGAACGCCGCTGCAAAGCGCTGGAAGCCGAGGGCTTCCGGTACATCGGCACGGGCGTTTCTGGCGGCGAAGAAGGCGCGCGCCACGGCCCGGCCATCATGCCGGGCGGCTCGAAGGAGTCTTACGCCGGTGTGCAGCCGATCTTCGAGGCCATCTCCGCCAAGGCCAACGGCGAGCCGTGCGTGACCTACTTCGGCCCTGGAGGCGCGGGGCATTACGTAAAGATGGTCCACAACGGCATCGAGTACGGCGACATGCAGCTCATTGCCGAAGCCTACGATATCCTCCAGCGCACCCTGGGCCTCAAGCCGCCGGAACTGCACGCAATCTTCGCCGAGTGGAACGAGGGCGAACTGAAGTCTTATCTCATCGAGATCACCCGCGACATCTTCGCCAAGAAGGACGACCAGGGCGGCAAGAAGTGGCTCGTGGACCTGATCCTGGACGAAGCGCAGCAGAAGGGCACGGGCAAGTGGACCAGCCAGAATGCCCTGGACCTCGGCATCCCCATCCCGACCATCAACGCGGCCGTCGTGGCGCGCATGTTGTCGGCCGTGAAAGATGAGCGCGTCAAGGCCGCGAAGGTCCTGCCGGGGCCAAAGACCAGTTACAGAGGGTCGAAGACGAAGATGATCCGGGCCGTGCGCGCGGCGCTGTACGCCAGCAAGATCTGCTCTTACGCGCAGGGCATGGCGCTGATCCGCTGCGCCTCCAACGAGCACAAGTGGGGGGTCGTCCTCGGCGACTGTGCCAAGGTCTGGCGCGGCGGCTGCATTATCCGCTCGATCTTCCTCGAAGACATCCGCAAGGCCTTCGCCAGGAACCCCGAGCTGCCGAACCTGCTCCTGGACCCCTTCTTCAAGAAGGCCGTCACGCAGCGGCTGCCGGAGTGGCGCTTCGTGCTCCAGACCGCCATTGGCCTGGGCATCCCCGCGCCGGCCTTCAGCGATTCTCTGGCCTACTACGACGGCTATCGCAGCGCGCGTCTGCCCGCGAACCTGACGCAGGCCCAGCGCGACTATTTCGGCGCACACACGTACCGCCGCACGGACAAGGGGGGCGTGTTCCACACAGAGTGGACGAAGTAAGGGGCGGGTACGGGAGGCGGACATTTTAGATTTCGGATTTTGGATTGAAGGGCCACCGCAGAGGCAGAGGAGGGATTGGATAAGCGTTCAGCCCGTGCCGCGACCGTAGGGAGCGGCTGCATCGCTCCCATTCTTCCTATATGCCCCTGGCACCTGACCTGAGGCGCCTTTGCCTCTTGTGTTGCGGCGGCTGGCCTTGTACGATTATCAGCCAGTTTCAATGTGCTTGTATTGGGGCCTGAAGAATGGACGCGAAAGCTTCGCTCGACGGTTCGCCAGTGCCCGCGGGGCCTCGCACCCACGCCACCGGAGGGCTGGGCTCCGCTCCTGGCACGGGCGCCTTGGGCACGAGATTCACGCCTTCTGTGCCCCTGCAGGACCTTTCCCGCGATCCCTTGATTGCCAACGCGCCGTGGGTGATGGTGGAAGGCCAGTCGCGCCCAACCCTCGGCGGTATTCCACTATTGGCCAAACTGGGCCAGGGCGGCATGGGCGCCGTTTACTATGGCATTCACCCGCGTCTGAAGACTGAGGTCGCTGTCAAAGTCCTGCCATTTCACCTGGCCGAGCAGAACCCTGAGATGGTGCAACGGTTCTTGCGCGAAGCGGAAGCCGCTGTCCGCGCCCGCTCACCGCACGTCGTTAACGTGACGGAGGTGAACGAGGAAAGCGGCATTCATTACCTGGTCATGGAATTCGTGAAGGGCCAGACTGCGGGAGGATATCTCAGAAAGGTAAAAGGAACCGGATGCGCGGGCCTGGCTGAGGCGGACGCCTTGGATATCTGCATCGCCGGGAGCGAGGGACTCGCCGTCGCGCACGAGGAAGGCATCATCCACCGCGACATCAAGCCTGACAACATCCTGATCCCCTTTGACCAGTCCGGCCAGCCGAAGTTAGCCGCCTCGAAACTCTCAGACTTGGGTTTGGCGCGCGGCGGCGGACACGGGGATTCCATCACCTTGAGCCAAGTGGCGATGGGGACTCCGGGCTACATGGCGCCGGAACAGGCCGCGGATGCCAAGAAGGCGCGCAAGCCGGCCGATGTTTTTTCGATGGGCGCGACGCTCTATGCGTTGCTCTCCGGGAATGCCCCCTTCCAAGGCAGCGCCTTGCTGAAAATCCTGCAGGCGACCATCGAGCAGCCGCACAGACCGATCAGGGAATTGCGTCCTGAGGTGTCAACGGCCACGGTGCAATTGTTGGACCGCTGCCTGGCCAAGAAGCCGGAGGAGCGCTACAGCGACGGGCACGCGTTGCTCGCCGGGCTGAAGGCCTGCCGCGCGTCTTTGGAGTGCGGCGGCTTGCCGCCGCCTTCAATGCGCGGCCAAGGAGCCGCACTCCAAAATGTGGAGCAGGCTGTCCAGCCTGCTGCAAGGGGAGTGCATCCGCAGCCGGAGCCTGTCCCGCAGTCAGCCGGATTGCGGGGGCTGCAATTTGGCAAAATGCAGTACATCGCCATTGCTGTTGCCTCGCTGCTGGTGCTGTCGCTCGTCGCCGGCAAGCTACAGCAACCGAGCCGCGACCGCGAGGGACCGGAAACACAATCCGCAAGCCGCAAGCCGCAAGCGGCAGGCGAACCCGTGCGGCAGGCGGCGGACGCCGACGCCAAGAAGAAGGCCGAGGCTGCGGAAAAGACTGTTCCGGCAAAGGCGCTTTCTCTCGACCTCGGCAACACGGTGAAGCTCGCATTGATCCTCCTCCCCGCCGGCAAATTCCTGATGGGCAGCCCGGAAACTGAGAAGGACAGGTTGCCGGCCGAAACGCAGCATGAGGTGACGATCAGCCAGCCGTTCTACATGGGGAAGTACGAGGTCACCCAGGAACAGTACGAAGCGGTCATGGGGAACAATCCGAGCGAGCTCAAAGGCCCGAAGAACCCGGTGGAGGCAGTTTCGTGGGAGGACGGGCAAGAGTTCTGCAAGAAGTTGAGCGCAAAGACCGGCATGACGATTCAGTTGCCGACGGAAGCGCAGTGGGAGTATGCGTGCCGTGCGGGGACGAAGACTCGCTTCCATTCCGGCGACGAGGAAGGCGATCTTGACTCGGTCGGGTGGTATTCCGGCAACGCGGATAAAAAAGCACATCCGGTCGGTGAGAAGAAGTCGAACGCCTGGGGCTTGTACGACATCCACGGCAATGTGTGGGAGTGGTGCGCGGACTGGTACGGGGAGTACCAAGCCGGGGCGGCGACAGATCCGACCGGGCCTGCGACAGGCAACCTGCGCGTGTTGCGCGGCGGCTCGTGGCGCAGCGGTCCCAGGAACTGCCGGGCGGCGTTCCGCAACTGGAGCCGTCCTGACCAACGGCACGTGAGCGTGGGTTTTCGAGTGGTGGTGGCGCCAGAACCCCGTTAGCCATCTGCCATCCATGTTCTTGAGCATTTGCCTCTTCACCACGCGCTCCCAGGACCCGATGCCTCAAGCCTAAGGCCTCACCCCTGACTTCAGCACTCTCGTTTCCCCCTTTTGCAGCGTCAGCGTTATCCTTGGTCCGTCACCCAGCGTCCGACCGTCCAGAGCGTCAACTACTTTGCCTTCCTTGCCGGTGTCAATAACGAGCGGCCCGGTTTCGTGAGCCTGTAAGGAAACGTATCCCTCAGCGGCCCAGACCGTGGCATTCCCGTCGGTAAACAGGTGCACACGTGCCAGCCTGGCCAGCGCCCGCACCAACTCAGGCGTCAGCTTGGGCACGCCGACGAAGACATCATGGTCCATGCCAGAACGCCGCAGGGCGACCGCGGGTGAGCCGTCGGTGTATGCCGCCAGCGTCTCGTCCGGCGCGGCCGTCACACTGAAGAGCGGACGGATGGCCCTCTTGGAGCCCCAGGGCGTGGTGAGACCGAGCTTCCTGCCGGCCTCCGTGGGAGTGGCTTCGGCCGAGGCGCCGGCGAACTCCTTAGCTTCGAACCCCGTCAGTTCCTTGATGCCCGCCACGTCCATCCGGTCCGGATAAAGATATCCGGGTGCATAACACCACACGCGCACGGGCCCTGGCTCATTCCCCCTCTCATCGTGAGGAGGGCGGAGCGCCGCCCGCTTCTCAGGAGTGAGCGCCCAAGCCGAAAGGAAGATCTGCAGCTTCGCGTGGATGTTGCCCGCGCGGGCGTCATCCAGCAGATACTGGCCGTACGGGGCGCCCGAACGGCCCAGCGCCGCGCGGGAGTCGTAGATCAGCTCGCCGGCGAACGCGGCCGAGCCGCCGGGCAAATGGCACATGCTGTCCTCGTCCACGATCGCCGCTATTTCCGGAGTGAACGGCACCTTGCGTTCGAGCATTGCGGCATCCACCGGACGCAGGCGCACTATCTCATCCCAGAGGCGCGCATCGTTGAACCAGCCTTGGGCCGGCAGGTCCATCCACCACGTCCCAAAACCCCGGAGCGCCGCCTGCGCGGTGTTGCGCAGCAGCACTTGTCTGGTTTGTTCGAGGTTGACCAGTCCGCCTTCCTGCACATGCTCCTGCGTGCGCGGGTCGAGGAACGTGCGCGAGTCGTCTTCATTCAGCCACAGGATGCCGGACCGCACCACGCTCTCGGCGGCGGTCATACTGGGCGCGGAGCCGATCCATTCGCGGTCGGTGTAGGAAATCGGCGAACAGAGGATGTCAATGTCCTTGCTTTTCAGCAGTGCGGAAAGCGCATAATGCCCGCTCGTCGGCGCGCCGTCTTGCAGGGGCGGAAATTCAAAGAGGTAGCCGTAGAAGAAGATAACCAGTTTCCGGGAGTCCGTGCCCCTGCGGCAGGCCGCGGCCATAGCGGCCACGTGCTCCGCCATTTCCTGCTGCTGGAAACGGGCGAAGTCAATCAGGCGTCTCTCACGGCCGGGGTCGCGCAGCAGACCCTCCCCCTGGCCCCCTCCCCGCCGCGGGAGGGGGAAGGGGGAGGGGGCGCGGCGTGCGTCTGCCGCCGGCGGCTCTGCCGTATCTGCCTGCGGATCGCCATGCGCCTTGAGCCATTGCCGGAAGGCGGCCTTGGTGGCTGGATCGTAGCCGCTCAAGGGCCGCAGCCAGGAGTCCCGGTAGAACCATTCACCGGTGTTCTGTCCGCAGGGATGGATGCCGGCGAAATGGTCCGGGAAGGTTTCGAGGAGATGCCGGCAGATCTTTTCCAGGTGCGCGCAGACGTCGGCACGGTAGGCGCGGTCGGAGACGCACGAGTGATTCACGGCCTTGTCGCCGTCGTAGACCATGCGCGCCTCGGGATGCTGTTGCAGCCACCAGTCCGGGGCGTCCGCGCCCACACGCGGCACCAGCAGGACTTTCGGGTTGGTTGCGACGATCTGCCGGCAGAGGGAGTCGAGAGACGCCCAGTCAGCGGGTTCCCCCTCACCCTTCCCTCTCCCCTCGGGGGAGAGGGTGGGGTGAGGGGCCGTCCAGCAGTTCGGGGCGGCAAACGAAACCAGGTTGACCCCGGCATCGCGGGCGAGCGCAACTTGGCTGAGAAACCCTCCCGGCGGGCCGCCCACGAAGTTCCAGGTTCCGCCGACAACGCTGTAGAGCGCCACCGTGAGGTTCTGCGCCGGCACCGCCTTCGCGCGGAACGTGCAGCGGTACGCCCGGCCTGCGGAGAAGCGGAGTGCGATGTTGCTGTGCAGGTGAAAGTCCGGCCAGTTGCCCCCGGGCGGTTTCTTGAGCGTGATGTGGACAGACTTGTCGGCCAGCTCGATCGTGCCGACGGTGTTCGCTGCGCCGGCCGGCCAGTGGTTCCAGTTCTTCTGGAAGTTAACCGCATTGGCGAAACTGTCGGGCGGCAGAACATCTTCCCCTGTTTTCGCGTCTTGGATGCGCACGTCCGCCAGCCAGACCTCGCCGGGCGTCTGCGCAAAGCGGAAGTGCAGTGTGCCTGTGCCATCCACAGCGCCCGGAAGGAACTCGAACGCCTGAGCGGCCCATTCGGCTTGCGCGGGGATATGCCCGCTGCTCATGGCGCCCCAGAAGAACCGCGGCGGCACCGGTTTGCCATCCACGTGGATCTGCGGCGCAGCGCACAGCACAGAAGTTTGATTTAGCGGTCCTTGAGTTCATCAGTGTTCTCTGCCTCCTCTGCCCCGACTTGTCGGGGGGGCCTAGCCCAGTCTAGGTCCAACCAACCTCGTGGCAATGGCACAAACAGCTTGATCCCAGCAAATGTACCGCGGGCGTCCCGCCCGCTCGTGGCAGGCTGGCAGGGCGCGAGGACGAAGGCGGGCGGGACGCCCGCGGTACGCTCTGGGCCACGCATTTACTGACATGCACCCCCTTTGGGTCGTGCGCGAATCTTTTCTGTGGCGACCATGTGTACTGCGCGCGGTTGCAATTCCCAGTTCTTACCACAGGCGAAGAGGCACGAGCAAGGGTCGTATGGGCTCTATCGAGCCCGTTAGATTCCGGCAAGTGCTCTGTGGTTATTATGTTATGAGAGACGAACCGGTACGGAAGGCTGAATCTTTTGAAACGTTTTGAAACGTTTTGTCGCATGACTGCTCACTTTCTGAGAAGGGTTTGCAGGCCCTTTGCATAACGTCTGAGGGGCTTTGCCAAGGGAGTGCCCTCAAATGACTCAGTTCTCCGCGTCCCCGCGTCCCCGTGTCTCCATGTCCCCGTGTCCCCGTGTCCCCGTGTCCCTGTGTTTCCGTGTCCCCGTCTCTCCGCGCCTCCGCGTCTCCGCGTGAGTCTCTTCCTCAAATCACTTTGCGCCTCCGGTTCTTATAAGCCCTTAAAGATTGGGCGAAATGGAGCGTACATATCTTGTTTATAGCGCGTCCAAAGTGCGTCATGAGCGCGTGATTCCTGCGCGATTCCTGCGTGCTGAGTGCGTAAGATGTGCATGAGGACTGCCTAGTTCTTGGGGCCGTGCCATGTGGGAGCGGAGCGCACAAGCCCTTCCCTGAAGGCTCCCTGGTCAAGGCACGAACCCCGATTGTATCGGGGTTCCTGGTGCTCCCTCTTGGTTTCTTTCCCGCCAAAGCCAGTGCGCCGGCGGCAGACGACCCGGAACTCCTGCGCCTGGGCGGGTGCCATTTCGTCCAGGCGCCTTGGTTCCGCCACCAAGCCAAAGAGACCCGCCCACGCCTGGGACTTGGGATCTTGAATTTCTGATTTTGGATTCTTTGTTGGATAATATACTGATGCAAAGCCTGTGCTGTACTATGCTTATCAAGAAACATGCCCCGTTTATAGCCCAACCTGTTGATGTGCCGGTAGAATCTTCAATTGTCAAAGAGCCATGGTCCAAATGTGATTTGGACGACAACAGCAAATAATAAGCAAGTGTCGTGCCAAAGTCAAGAACTTCGGTCCATGCTAATTTTGGACAATGAAGTCCTGGGGGTATCGGAGACACTCAATCCTCTTCGGCACGCGACTTGTTTCGTGGACGTCCCCGAAACTCCTGGCCGTCGCTCACGAACAGCCCATAGCAGATTACCGTGTCCGCGACTTGTGTGCCGTGGACCAAGGCCAGGACGAACCGGCCTGGGTCACGGCCAGCCTGGTGGCACGCAAGTGGGAACTGGCCACGGCCGTGGCATAGGCATTTCCGGCGGAAGTTTTGGGGCCATTCGGGGCGGAGCCGCACTTTCGAGAACGAGAAAGCGCGCCTTGAATGCGGCTCTGTCCCGAGCGGCCCCCGAGCGGCCCGGAACCGCGCGCGTTAACGGCTTGCAAATGGCCTTCGGAGTGGTACTGATGCCTGTATGCCGACCATCTTGCGCGATAGAGGTTATCGTTTCTTCTTTTTCATGGCAGACAGGTTTGAGCCGCCACATGTCCATGTCTCTAAGGACAACAAGGCGGCAAAACTCTGGCTTGATCCCTTGGACTTTGCGTACGTCGAGGGTTTCCGCGCGCATGAGTGCAGTGAGATTCTCCGCATCACGCAAGATCATCTCGACGAATTCCTGCGGAGATGGCATCAGGTTTTTGGGGGCCTTCAGCCATGACCGGTAAACTCCGCATACATAGAGTGTCGTTTTCGGGCGAGACGATGGTCGTGCGCTTTTCTGATGAGCGCAAACTGGCCGTGCCTTTGTCCTCCTTCCCGCGTTTGCAGGCCGCCAGTGCTGCGGAGCGCAAAGAGTGGGTGCTCATTGGGCGTGGCCTGGGGGTTCACTGGGAGAGTGTGGACGAGGACCTGTCGGTAGAGAACATTCTCCTTGCCTACAGCCGCCAACGCAAGGATGTCTACGCCCAGGCTGCTGGCTGAATAATGTGCGGTGTCAGTGGAAAGTCTGCGGCAGGACCGGTGGTTGCCGGCCACCCGCTCAGGATTCCGGCGCTGCCGGACAATTAAGTGAGGTGTCCCCGGAATTCACGCGCTGTTGGCGTGAGGAATAATGCCCTTTCCGGTGGCAGCACATTTACAAGGCTGTCCAAACCATCAAAGTGCAGTGCTCAGTCGCCTGTCAGGCGGAGATCTGCCGGGGGTAGAAGAGCTGCATGGCACGCTTGGCCAGAGAAGTGTTGGCAGGGATACCGCACCTCTGGGGCAAGGGAAAGGATTCTTCGGTGAATAGGTGCGTAGTCTGTCCCCGTATCCCCGCGCCCACCTCCAGCGGATGAAGATGGCTGGCTAATGGAGGTCAAGATACAACCTTAGCTTGCGAAGTGGGTTTTGCGGGCAAGATTTGGTTGGGAGGACAGCAATGGTCAACTTTTCAGCGTACTTCGTCGCGTGGACGCTTATTGGCTGTGTTGCGACGGCGGCAGAAGCGAACAAATTGGCGGAAGCTTTGGCCTCAGCTCCAGACACGGAACAGCGTACGCGTGTTACAGATCAACTTGTGGCGTGCGGCCCTGCCGCCATCGGACCCCTCGCCCAAGTGCTGCAAAAGCACTTGGGAGATACCGATGAGGCAGTCTGGCGCGCAGCTTTCTCCGGGATCGAAGCCATCGTTCTGAAACACCGGGACGCCCCTGACCTCGATGATTCCCTTTTGCGCAATCCACTTCCTGATACTAGGAATGGTGTCTTTGCGGGGATAGATTTTGTTTGGATACCAGCAGGTTGGTTCATCTACGGCACCGATACTGTGGGTTGCGGCGACGAGGTATTTAGGCCTAAGCCCCGGCGGCTTTGGCTAGATGGTTATTGGATCTCGCGCACGGAGGCAACGCGGGGGCAAATAAAAGGGGGGGGGGTACGAATAGCCTTTCCGGACTGTTGTCCGCTGTACGCTCGTTTAACGGATGATTATCCAGCTTATGACGTTAAGTACAAGCCAGAAGTTGTGTCCAAGTACTGCGATTGGCTAAATGAAAAGGTGCGTTCGGCCGGGTTGAAAGCTAGTTTACCTACCAATGCTGAATGGGAAAAGGCAGCACGTGGGACGGACGGAAGACTTTATCCTTGGGGAAACTCGTATCGCCGGGCCTTCGGAGTTGGGACAAAAGAGTGTATTGATGGGTGGCATCCGATAATAAACGGCGACCTGGCTGGAGTGCTGAAGCTGCGCCAGTGCGGCAGTTGGGCCATAGATACGTCCCCCTACGGAGTCAAGGACATGATGGGGAATGTAGCAGAGCTAACACTGGATGAAGAGAGAGAAGTACGAAAGGAACTGACAGATGACATTGCTGTCGGCGGGCGTCTTGTGCGCGGATGCGGCTGGCAAACGAGCAAGCAAGAAGCGATCGTGTCATATCATTTCTGGGGAAGTCCTGTGGGGTTCCGCGTGGTGCTTGTCCCTCCAGACGCTAAGGACAGGGACGGCACAACGACACTTACGGAGCCCAAGAAGTGAGATTGTGACGGCTGACACGCTGGCGAACACTCGTGGGCGACCATTGCAAGGCCGAATCTCAGGGACAGTGGTAATGTGAAAAACGGGCATCCAGTCGTAGAATTGGGAAGCGCTTCTTGTCAAGAACGCAGCCCATTTCAAGAAAGGAGCCCGCAATGAAGAGTTTAGGTTTGGACGT